>NZ_CP107901.1 GCF_036013915.1 Streptomyces sp. NBC_00464
CCGGAGGAACGACGCACGCCCCTACGGGGCGTAAAGATGATAAACCCTACGGGTTTATGCAATTCCTCCGGAATTTCAAAATGAATTCCTCCGGAATTCGTGCACTGCCGGAGATTGGTGAGGATTCGTCATGCCCTGTCACAAGAGAGTGGCTGACGTCATGCCTGGCAAAGATAGGGGCAAATGGTGGGGGTTCATGCGGGCTCGCCCCCTGCTGGTCCGGCAGCCTGACGAGTCGTCGGCCCTTGCCGTTCTGAAGGGGGTCACCCCTCTGTCGGCTCTCCATTCTATCTCATCAACTCCCCCGGGCTGCACCCCTCTCAGTCCTCTGGTGCATCAGTTATGCATCGGGGTAGAGACTGGGCAAAACAGTGCTGCCTCGGGACGCTGCGCCCTTCGTGGATGTCGTGAATCAGCGAACCTGCGCAGTGCACCCCTGCTCCCAGTTTTTACAGACGGCGACGCTGGCACCCTCATCCCCCCGACAGGCATGCGGTGCCACCTCAGACTTAGCAAAGCCTGAGCGGGACGCTCAGGCAGTTCTTCACCCCATCGTGTGGGCCGACCTACCTGCGCATTGCTCAGATAGGTCGGCCCACACACCCCGAACGGCATCACCGAACTGCTCCGCATCGGCAGTGGCAAGAACCACGTCGGCTACCACCTGGCCGCCCAACTCGCCCTCCACCAGTACTTCACGGCGAACAGCCGGCCGGTACCCCGCTTCCTCATGCTCGACCAGCCAACCCAGCCCTACTACCCCTCCGACATGGCCAAGGCCCGAGGCCGGCTGGAAAACCTCGCCCTCGACGAAGACCGCGTGACAGTCACCGGCCTCTTCCAGCTCATGCACCAGATCGCCACAGAGCCCTCCCCCACTTCAAGATCAACGTCAGCAAACACACCGACCTGCCACACCCCTGGAACCAGGCACCCCTCCGCTACAACTGGCGCAACGGCGAAAAACTCACCCCCACCACCTAGCTCGACACCAACCCCACCCCATAGCCCCCGCCACCACATACCGGGGACCACCCCTGACGGAACGTGAGGAGAAGAACAGCATCGCCATCGCCTCGAACGAGTCGTTCGACGGCTGGACCAACCTTCACCAACCCCCGCCTCTGCGCGGCCATCGCCGACCGCCTCACCTTCAACGGCACCAACCCCTACCGCCTCGCCAGCCCCCGCGCACGAGCCGAGGGGGCGGGCCAAGGCCGGCTGACCATCCCCACGCCAGTCCCATGGTCAAGTCGCCTCACGGGCGGTGGGCTGCCGACTCAGCGGGTCGCGTCTGGGCTCTGAAGGACCAGGCGTCGGGCTTAGCTCAGTTTGGCCACGCTAGTTGATATTGATGTTGAAGCTGGACACACTGCCGTCCTCAGCGGTCAAGGTGACTGGACCGAATGTGATGATCAAGGTGGAGTTGCTTCCCGGACTCCTGTAATAGCCGGTGGCGTTGGTGACGCGAACAGCCAAGGCCACAAGCTTCGAAACAGCCGTCATATCGGCGTCGATCTTCGGCTGGGCCAAGTGGGGATGTCCCTGAGCTTCTGCCCAGTCCCGAAAGACGCTGGCGTCACGGCTCATGGCGGGGAGGATGCTCTCGTTGGCCCAGGCCCACAGCCAAGAGCCCGAGGCGGAACTGAAGCTGCCGAGGATCTGCGCTGGCGCCGACGCCGTCCTATCGGGGAAAGTCCAGCTGATGATGCCGGTCGTCTGATCGAGATCCCAGCGATCTGCCGAACCCAGCCCCCAAGACATGTGCGCACGAGCCAGCTGGTCGATCATCTCCTCGCCCTGCAGCAGCAACACCCTCAGATCGACCGGCTCCCCAGTCTGACCAGCGCTCTCCGCCACTTTGGCCCGCTTCAACAATCCCATGCCGCGGAGTCTGCCAGAGGCCACTGACCAGTCGACGATGGCCCTCCCACCCGACACTTCCGACGTAATGGGCACGGCGTGACTAAACGACTGAGGGAATACGTGATCGTCGACAGAGTGTCGTCATCTCTCGGGTTCCGGCACACATTCCGTGAAGCGCATACGTTGAGTGACGGCTAACGCGTAGAGAACTGAGCCTCTGCGTCAGAACGGCGGGTCTTCGGCGTATTCGCCTGTCCCGTTGCTCGCCCACCACAGATCGTGATCTGCCATGCGAGTGCGAAGTTCACGGGCGGCGATGTCGTTCGCATTTTCCAGGGTGCTGCTGTCGTGAACCCAAGCATTCAGCGCGTCCAACGCGCGGTCGCGTTTGTATCGGTCTGTGCAGGTGTTGAGCAGGCGGTGGGCGTGGTCAGTCAGCTGGTTCCGGTGCCCGGTGAGGGCGTGGTGCTCGGTGAGGGGGATGGCGGCGACGAGGGCCGCGTTGCGTACCTTCGCGTTGTCATTGGTAAGAAACGGTTGAACGGCGGAGTAGATCACCGGGCGCAGGTCCCGGAAAGCCCGCATGTCGGGGCATGCGTCGAGGAAGCCTTCTCCGAAATGGCGTTCGCCCATGGCGACGCGCTCGTCGTCGGCGTCGTAGGCGGTGTATCCGATCCAGTCCAGTAGCGTCTCGAGAGTGGGGTGGCGCAGTTGGAGGTCGGCCTCGTGAGCGTGTTCACTTGCGGCGGTAACCGGGTGGTTCAGGATGGCCGCCACGTAAAGAGCTACGGGCACGGTGGCTTCGTAGATGCTGTTCTGGTGGGTCACCGCGTCGAGTGCGTCCCTGGCGGCGGCCGCCCGCACGACCGGATCGAGGTCGAGGAGACGCCTAAGCGCGGCCGGCAGGGACTCGCCGGTCCCATACGGAGTGGCGAGCGACGCCCAGTCTGTCCCATCCAAGAGCTCCTGAAAGTGTGGGAGCTCGGGGTGAGGGCCATTCTCCGCCGTTCGGCTGCCGCTGTTGGTCACGGGCCGAGGCTATAGCGTGGGCGATCCTGCGCTGCCTTTGGTCATCCGTAGAGAAGGACGCGCTTTCGTAGGAGATTGAACTCGGCTCGGCCGAACATCTGGCACTTGAGCATCTTGATCCGGTTGACATGTCCTTCGACGACGCCGGAGCTCCAGGGCAGGGTGAGGCCAGCGATGACAGCGTCGCGATCACGGTTGATGCCTGCAGCGAGGCTGGGGAGGTCGTCGCGCCGGACGGCATCGAGCACTGCGGCAGGCGTTCGCCCTGGAGCTCGGTGAGCATCTGACCGAAGGAGCGGGCGTGGCCGGTGAGGGCGTCCATCTCGGAGCTGGACCAGAACGGCCTTGAGCCGAAGGCGTTCCATCTCGGTGAGGATCTCCGGCCGGCGGAGGATCCATCCGGCGACGCCCCGGGGTGACGGTGGCCGGGCAACGGGACCTGGTGAGAGCCGCTTCTGCCGAGAATAGGCGCGAACCCGCTGGTTAGCGGCTCTGATAGCCGAGCGGCACGATCTCCTCCCACCCCCTCCAGGCGTTAGTGCAGCCCTGGTTCCAGCGGTCATCCAGGTAGGGCTTGAACGCGTCGAGTTTGGCTGGCCGGCGCCCTCCGGCTGAGCCCGGATGCCAGCAGTTCATGGACGCTCGCATGGTTCACACGGGTTCGGTCAGCGAAGCGGTGTCCCCTTGGCCAAGGCGATCCGGAGCTGCGTGGAGCAGGCTGTTGAGCTGGTCGGAATCGCCCTCTTCCACGATGGTGGAGCATGAGCACGGTCGGGTCCAGCGCGCCCGTGACGGCGGCGGGCCCGGAGTCAGTTCAAGTGGTTCCGGGCCCGTTCGTCGCGGTGGGGTGGTCAGGCGGCCCAGCCGATGGAGGAGACGTGGGAGTACGCATCCCAGTCGCTGCCGAGGCTGGTGATGATGTCGTCCCAGATGGCGTCGAGTTCCCCGCTGTCGTCCTCGATCCAGGCGTCCACGGCTCGGTCCCAGACTCCGCGGACGCTGACGTTGCGGCTGGGCAGGTCCCGCTGGTGTTTGCGGTCGACACTTGACTGGTCGACGGGGTTGATCTCGATTCGGGTGCCGCGGCCGTTGTTGTTGAGGCGGTGTTTGAGGTCGGTGGCGACGTTGCGGCGGCGCAGGTCCCAGTAGGCGGTGTCGATGCGGGTGAGGTTGGTCTTGTTGGGGGTCTGTTCTTCGGCGAGCCATGCCATGAGGGTGCGGGGGGATACATGGATGCCTGCGCGGTCCATGGCTTCGTAGCCGGCGTCGGTCTTGGTGAGGTAGCGCAGGCGGGCGGCGAGTCCTCGTTCGCTGTCGACCGGTGATGAGATGCCGGTGACCATGTGCTCGATGGCTGCGCCGAGGGCGTCGGCGCCCGGGACGCCGCGGGCGTTGTACAGCCCGAGGTGCATCCAGCGGCCGGCCATCAGCGGGTCGCCTTTCCGATGGTGTATTCACCGGACGCCTTGGCGTCGCCGTGCTTGATCTTCATCTCGGACACGCCGCGGCCTTCGGTGAAGACCTGGCGCCAGTCGCCGGTGACGTGGAGCTCGTCGGTGCCCATCATGCTGATGATGTCGAGGCCTGCCTGGTGGGCCTTGTAGGCCTTGCCCCAGAGGTTGGCGTACGCCTGGCTGTGGATGATGTGCATCCAGTCCGGCCGGACCATCTCGCGGTTGTGGATCGACTCCCCCATTGTGGAGATGAACTTGGAGTACATCGCCTTGATGTACTCCAGGGTGAGGGTGTCGTCCTCGGCAAGCGCGGTCTCGCGTGCGGCGGTGAGGGTTTTGCGTAGGGCGTCGAGGAAGTTCTCCGTTGCCCCGGAGGTCCAGGATTCATGGATGGCCGGGGCTTCGACCAGGCCGTGCTTGGGGCCGGAGAGCCGCTGCAAGAGGCGCAGCGTGGCGTTGGTGACCCACAGGGCGCCGGGTTCGTCGCGGTCGCCGATGGGGTCGGGCAGGTGCGGGTGAACCCACTCCGCGGGGGTGATCAGGTGGACTCCGGAGCGCTTGGGGTCCACGCCGTCGGTGCCGGTGCTGTGTTCCAACTTGCCGATCGGCAGCCAGCACTTGAGGGCGGACAAGTAGGCGGCATTGACGTCGAGGGCGGTGACCTTGGTGTCGCCGGGTGCCCGGAGCGAGTAGTCGGGGTGGCGGAAGCTGGGGCGGGCCTCCCAGATCTGGTCCGGCTCCTTCTTCGAGGGCTTCTTCAGGATGTCGGGCAGCGCGGGATAGGCCGTGAACTGGTAGCGGGCAGTGGCACGCGTCTCGTCGAACAGTCGCATCACGTCGTTGATGGCGCGCTTGACGAGGGCGTTGAGTGCGATGTCGACGTCGCCTGCGGCCTTCTCCAGCTCTTCGTGGACGGCACGGCCGATGAGCCCGGTGGTCTCGTCCTGGGCGCGGGCGGCCGAGCGGGCACGGCGCTGCGGCCGCGTCGGGACGGGTGCCGGAGTCGGTGAGACCGGATTCGGGGCCGGGGTGCTGGGTGCTGTGGTGACGGGCGCTGTGGTGGCAGGCCGGCACATGGCTCCGACGTGCAGCGGGTAGCCCTCGATGGACTGGTGGGTGGTGATGACGCCGCAGCGGATACACGGGCCTGGCTCACCTTCGACGGCCAGTCCGTTGGGGCCGCGCAGGGTTTCGAGCGCGGGGGTGAACGCTTCCGGGGCTGCCGGGGCCGGGGCGGGGGCGGGGGCGGCTGGTGCCGGGGCGGGGTAGATCTCGGCGAGGCCCTTGAGCAGGCGCAGGTACTTCAGGCGGCCGGGCGGCGTTGGTTCGGAGGATCCGGCTTCCCAGTTGGCGACGGTGGTGCGTCCGACGCCTACAGCGGCGGCAACCTGAGCGCGTGACAGGTTTGCCGCCTGGCGCAGTCGCAGGCGTTCGGCGGCGGGCGGCATCCAGGCGGTGAGGCGTGCTTCCTCCAGGAGCGCTTCCACGCTGGCTTCTTCACTCATGCACCCACCTTACAACGATTTAGCTTATTCTGGTGCTAAATTGGACAGTCATTGGACGGATGTTGGCAATTGAGTGGGGGCGGCACTGGCGCCTTCAGTGGAGGAAGGCCGTCCATGGACGCGGGTACTCTCCGGCTTCCGGCAGCATCGGATTACGTTGATCGTGGGGAGTGAGGAGTGGTGGAGTTGAGTGGAATTTCCCTTCGGTCGCATCAGGTTGAGGCCGTTGACTCGATTGTCCGAGGGCTGTCCCTCCCCGCATCGGGGTTCGTTCCTGCCCGGGGCCGACGTGGACAGCTCCGGATGGCGACCGGTTCAGGCAAGACAATCACCGCTGGGGTGGCCGCCCTGCGGATGGTTCCGCACGGGCTCATCGGAATCCTCGTGCCGACGCTGGAACTGCTGACCCAGACGGTCGAGGCGTGGCGGGCGGTAGGACACAAGGGGCCGGCGGTCGCGGTGTGCAGCCTGGGCTCCGATCCGCTGCTGGAAGCGCTCGACGTACGGTGCACGACCAATCCCACCCAGCTTGCGCTGTGGGCCGGAAACGGGCCGATGGCGGTGTTCGCTACGTACGCCAGCCTCTCGCCGCAGGGTCTGGAGGACGACCAGGGCGATGCGTACGGCGCTTTGGCGCCGGGTGTCCTGGAGCGGGCGATGCGTGGGTCGTTCGGTCAGAGGATGGGGCCGTTCGACCTCCTGGTCATTGATGAGGCCCACCGGACATCAGGTGATCTCGGGAAGGCCTGGGCGGCCGTGCACGACCAGGAGCGGATCCCCTCGGTGCGACGCCTGTACATGACGGCCACACCGCGCCTGTGGGAGGCCTCACCGGCCCGCGGTATGACGACGACGGACGCGCAGAGCGCCGCGGAAGCGGTCGGCGGGCGTCTGGTGGCCTCGATGGACGATGTCGAGCTCTACGGGCCCGTGCTGTACGAGTTCGGACTGATGGAAAGCGTCGAGCGCGGCGTCCTGGCCCGTTTCGAGATCGACGTGCTGGAGATCCAGGACCCTGAATCCACGGGAACGGACTCGTCGGCGGAGGAACAGCGGGGGCGGCGCCTGGCCGCGCTGCAGGCGGCGCTGCTCAAGCACGCGGACGCCACTGGTGTCCGGTCGTTCATGACCTTTCACTCCCGCACGCTGGACGCGATGGCCTTCGCCCGCGCCCTGCCGGAGACCGCCGCCGAGCTGTACGAGATGGACCCGCTCACCTACCCGAAGCGGGTGGGCGCGGAGTGGCTGTGCGGTGAGCATCCGGCCGGCCACCGGCGGGAAGTCCTGGGCCGGTTCGCCGACGGCCTGGACGCGGACGGATGGGTGACCGACCTCGGTGTGCTGTGCAGCTGTCGGGTACTCGGCGAAGGCGTCGACATCCGCGGGAAGCGGGGTGTCGGCGGCGTCGTCTTCGCCGACACCCGCAGCTCGCCCGTGGAGATCGTGCAGATCACGGGCCGGGGGCTGCGCCAGGAACCGGGCGAGGGCAAGGTCGCGCGGCTGATCGTGCCCGTTTTCCTCGACCCTGGTGAGAGCCCGGAAGACATGATGGCCTCCGCCAGTTACCGCCCCCTCGTAGCCGTGCTTCAAGGACTCAGGGCACACGACGAACGGGTCATCGAGCGGATGATTCTCCGGACCACCACCGCCCGCGGGCAGGCAGGCACTGTGGTCGGACTGGACCCGCTGCACAGGGACGCCGACGCAACCGCCGCCTACGAGGAAGACCGCCCCCCTACACCGGTCGTCGACGCGGACGAGGACACCGAAGAGCCCGCCTCCAGTAGCGGCACCGGCGCCGAACCCGAGACCGCGCTGCTGCCGAGCATGGCCTCAGTTCCGCTCCTGCGGTTCTCCCTGCCCCGGAACCCCGATGTCATCGCCGCTTTCCTGCGCACCCGTGTCCTGCGCCCCGACTCCGAGATCTGGCTGACCGGTCTGAACGCCCTGCGCCGCTGGGTGGACGAACACGGCAACGCGGACGTCCCCCTCGACGCAACCGCTCCGCAGGGCGGCGAAGGAGGGGACGGGGACTCCTACGCGCTGGGATCCTGGGTCAGCGAGCAGCGGCGCGGTTTCCGTCTCGGAACGCTGAAGGCCTGGCGCACCGAGCTCCTGAACGAACTCGGCATGACCTGGTCGGTCGCGGACGCCCGGTTCCTCAAGAACCTGTCCGCGGCCCGCGCCTACCACGCAGCCCACGGCACCCTCGCCGCCCCGAAGGGCGCCTCGATCCAGGGGTTTGCCGTCGGTCAGTGGCTCGCCAACGTCCGCAAGACCGGCGGCCTGGGCAAGGATCCGGAGCGGGCGGTCGAGCGACGTGCCGCGCTGGAGGCGATCGATCCCGACTGGGACCCGCAGTGGCCCGTCGACTGGCAACGCCACTACGCCGCCGCCCTCGAGCTCCTTGCCGAGGAGAACGGACTCACCGAAGTCCTGCCCGGCGTCACCGTCCACGGCGTCGACGTCGGCAGCTGGATCAACAGGCAACGCGACCCCGCCGTATGGCAGAACCTCACGACCGAACAGCGCGAACGCCTCGAACACCTTGGTCTCCACCCCCGCCCCACAGCGAAGCCGGACACCATGTCGGCCGGGAACACCACCACAGCTTTCGACCGGGGCCTGCAAGCCCTCGCCCAGTGGATCCAACGAGAAGGCCCGGACAGGCCGGTCCCCCGCGCACACCTCGAAGAGATCCTCATCGACGGCCAATCCGAGCCGACACCCGTCAAGCTCGGAGTATGGGTGTCCAACACCCGGGCACGGCGCAACAAGCTCACGGCGCAACAGCACACCGCCCTCACCGAACTCGGCGTGCGCTGGGCCTGACGCGGGCGGCGGCCAGGGCCCGGCTTGGCGGCGCGAGGCGCACATCTGCTCAGCGTCTCCGCCTCAATGGTCGATACGGCGGCCCTCGGATGTTGTACGCGTACAACATCCGAGGGCGGGCCTCCCCCGGACCGTGCATGTTGTACGCGTACAACATCCGGGAGGACTCCCTCAGACCGTCGATGTTGTACGCGTACAACATCGTGAGGCCAGTCCGACGCTTCTCGGACGGAGGGCAAAGCCCTTCAGCGAGCTAGTGCTGTGACTGCATCCGCTGGGCGGACAAGCACGACTGGCAGCCTGATCAGTCGCTGACCTTCAAGGTTGCGTACTTCGCGATTCCCAGTTCGGACAGCACGCCCCGGAGCCGCTCCAGGGCCGCGGTTGCGTCCAAGCCACCCGTGATTTCAAGGTCAAGATGGCAACGGCCCATGCCGCTGCCTGCACCCGTGACCTCGCCGTCGAACTCGAACGCCGTTTCCAACGCCTCCTCGACCTCGTCACGGTCGATCGGCAGCCCCACGAAGACGATCTCCACGAACACCACGGTCCTCCCTCACAACCCGGCAAACCATAGCGGTCACAGCACCAGAAGGGCGTCGATCCGGGACGGTGTCACTGTCCTTGACGAGGAAGCGTCGTTCCCAGTTCGCGTGCTGGCTCGTCTCCGGTGGCCTCTCCCGATGTTGTACGCGTACAACATCGGGAGAGGGAGAGCCTCCCTGATCCGTGAATGTTGTACGCGTACAACATCGGGGTGGACTCCCCCGGGCCGTGTGTCACTTTGCAGCGGGGAGAAACGCTGCCTGACGCGACACTGGAGCGGCTGCCCCGGTCGGTGCGAGTGTGGGCAGTCTCGGTGGCGCGCCGCGAGTACGTGCGCTGCGGGCCGGCCGGCTGGGTGAGGACTCGCCGTGGCCGCGATGCTCTCGTGGAATTGCTCGTGGGCCTGAGGCCGTGACCTCCTTCTCCCCGCTGACCTGAGCGGTGACCGTTGGCCGCTTCAGGATGCTGGTGGTCACCACTGTGGCGACGCCTTCATTGCGGGGGAGCGGATGTTGTACGCGTACAACATCCGCCCGACGCTGCTGATGCGAGGGGGCGGGATGTTGTACGCGTACAACATCCCGCCCCCTCGCACGTGAGCCAAACCTCTTCTATTTGCTGTCCGCCCGCTCCAGCAGCAGTCTCGCCAGCTTCGTCAGCTCCTCCGCAGGCATGTGATCAGCCAGAGCATCGGCAACCTGCTCCACCTGGCCGAACTCGATGACCGCCCGAGCTGCCGGCACAGTGGGATGCCGTTCTGCGCTCTGTATCGGGACCGCGGTCGCCGGTCGGTCCACTGCTTTCACTGCCCGCGATGTCGGGGAGTGCTCGGTCTCGGCGGCTTCAGGAACGGACTGTGCTGCGGGCGTCTCGGTTGCCGGCGTTGCCGGAGCCGGAGAGTCAGCCGTCGGGCCTGTGGATTCCGGGACGGCTGAACTGGGGGAGGGGTGGTCGGGCTGCGCCGGTTCCACGGGGTTCTGCGTGCGGCCCCTTGCCTCTGCGAGCAGGGCGCGTTCGGCTTCCCGCTCAGCGGAGCGTGCTGCCTTCTCGTCCTTCAGGACTTGCAGCAGCTCTGCGGCGGTCATCAGGCCCTGGTGGTCTTTCAAGTGCCGGACGAGGAGGCGTCCGTCACGCTCCGGAAGGTCACCGGAGCTGAGCATCCGCTGAATCTCTTCGGGCAGCTCAAGCAGCGACAGCTGGTGCGTGACCCAGGACCGGTCCTTGCCCAGGTTCTCTGCGGCCCGGGTGCGAGCTCCACGCACCGATTCCTCGGCACAGACCTCGACGAGTTCGTTGATGCCGCGGGCCCGTTCGATGATGTCGAAGTCCGCGCGGTCCAGGTTCTCCTTGAGGAGATGGTTGATGAACGTCTCGCGAGAGGCTGCCAGCTCGTCACGGACAACGAAGTCCAGGGCCTCCAGACCGACCTGAGAGGCACTGCGATAGCGGCGTTCACCGTTGACGAGGATGTGGCCGGCGTCGCCGATGTCGTCCTCGTGCTCCGGCCACAGGTTCAGATACGCGTCGCGGGAGACGGCCACACAGGCGGCAAGCTGCGCCGTGCGCAGTTCCTCACCGAAGCGGGTCAGTTCTTCCTTGGTGCCGAAGTTGCGCCGCGGGTTGAGCGGGGTGGGAGCCACCTCGTTCAGGCGCAGGCGGACGAGTTCGTACGCCGGCACATCGCCTTGCGTGACGGCCTTTGCACGGCCGCGTGCGCTGCGGCCGCGGGGGACGTTCCCGAAGGATGAGCCCGTTCCGAGCCGGTCGGCGGCCTTCATCCGTTCACCGCCATCGCGATGGTGCGCAAGACCTCGGACTGTTCGCAGTCGGGGGCCGACGTGAGCAGCGGCTGCTTCAGTCGGGCTGCCTCGCGCTGTTCCTTGCGTTCGGGAATCACGCCCAGAACGGGCGGATCCCCGATGGCCTTCCAGCTCTCGAGGGAGGAGGTGGCGATGTATCCCTTACGGCTGTCGTACATGTTGACGATGAAACCGATCTTGCTGATCTCTACGTCGAGGTCGGCCGTCAGGTCTTCGATCTGATCGAAAAGCATGTCGTAGGCGTCCGCGGAGGAGTCTTCGGCCAGCACGGGAATCACGACGCCTGAGGCCTCGGGCTCCTCGCCGTCGCGGGTGCGCCCGTAGTACAGGGCGGTGTCCATGGAGTAGCCCAGGCTGGGCGGGCAGTCGATGACGATGTAGTCGAACTCGCTCTCAAGCGGCTCCAGTGCCTTCTCCAGAGCCGTCTCCTTGATGCGCACGTGCCGGGTGGTTGCCAGCTTGGCGTCCAGCAGGAACGCGTCCTTGCAGCCGGGCAGCAGGAACAGACGGCCGCCGAAGCTTCCCTCCTCTATCGGGACGAGCAGCTCGCGGAGCTTGCCCTTTCCTTCACCCAGCATGTGCTTGGCCAGGCTCGGGTTGTCGATGGCCAGCATCGGGTAGCCGAGCTGCTTCGTCAGATGGCACTGGGGGTCGAAGTCGATGAGCAGGACGCGCTGTCCGGCTTCCGCGAGTGCCTCGGCGATTCCGGCAGACGTCGCGGTCTTGCCGACTCCGCCCTTCTGATTGCCGAAGATCAGGCGTCGGGCGCCGGTCGTGCGGGGGACACGGCGGGGGGAGGGGTTGCTGTCGAGCCAGAGCCGGATCGACTGGGCGATGCCTTGGTTGAAGGCGATGCCGCGGTCCTTGCACACGTTCTTGAACTGGCCGTACAGCCCGTTGGGAAGGTAGGTGGCGAACGAGGTTCCGCCGGAGGTGTCGACCTGTGTGCGCGGGGAATCCCCGGTTCTCCAGGCGTGGACGCCTTCGGTGACGGCGTCCTTGATGTCCACACCCAACTCGGCTGCGCGGACCTTGAGTTCTTGGCGTAGGGCTGCCGGCAGCTTCGCAACTACCTTTTCCCGATCATCGGGACTGTAAGGGACGGTCATGCGGGTACCTTACTCACCTCGCAGTCAATGGCAAGGCAACACCCCGCGACAGGGGAAAGCGATCCGTCTCACCGCACCCCAAGCCAACAGCCCTGCCGTCGCCGGTCGCTGACGATCCAGGATGGGCGTCTTCGAATGTTTGTGTGTCGATCACTCATCGCGAGAGTACGAACAGATGAGGCGGCTCACGCGGACGCACCGGATTACTGCCGGACGAGGGGCAGTGGTGCCCCGCCCTTCGATCCGGCGGAGTATGGGCCGGACCACAGGCTCCCGGAGGTGGCGCTGCATTCGGCGGGTGATCCCCGGGGGAGCCGCGGGCCCGGACGAAGGTGTAGGGGGGCAGGCAACTCCCGGCCCGGCCGGCGGCCCGGTTGCCCGCGGTGGGGGAGTGCCGCAGCAGGCCGCGCTCGATGTGCCGGCACCGCGGCCCCCGGAAGGACCCTCCGGGGGCCGGGTTCTCGGTTCGTCCGGCGGGAAGGCTGGACCTCGTCGAAGAGGGCGAGGGCGGGAGCGGTCCAGCCGTCGGCGAGGCCCAGCAGGCTTGACCGCACGGCCGGGGAACCGTCGCCCAACAAGCGCGCGAGGCCGAAGTGGCGAGCGTCGACGTCGTCCGGGGCGGTCTCGGCCAAGGTGACGCCGGTCAGGAGCCGGCAGCTCAGTGGAAGGCCCTGGCGTTCTCCGACACCCATTGCTGGAACGTCCTGGCCGGAGCACCGGTGATCCGGGCAACCGTGTCACGCACCATGAGCAGCTCGTCGTTGACGTCGCCACCCGTCAGGTCCAGCACCGCGTCCGCTGCTTCGGCGCCCAGGAAGTCAGCCATCTGCCGATGGGCTTCCTCCCGGCCGATCGCGGCGAACGGCACTTTCCGCCCCAGTGCTGCCGCGACGGCCCCGACCTGCTGCCGGGCCGTGACCCTCTCCGGACCAGTCAGCGCATACGTCCGCTCGTGGTGGCCGGATTCGGTAAGGGCCATGCGAGCCACCGATGCGATATCCGCAGGGTGGATCGTGGGGAGACCGATGTCCGCATAGGGCACGCGGACCGTTTCGTGCGCACGGATCGCTCCCGCCCACCACAGGGCGTTCGAGGCGAACTGCGTCGGCCGCAGGATCGTCCATGCCATGCCGCTGTCCTGCAGCAGCCGCTCGACGGCCAGGTTCTCCCGGGCGGGGCCCAGGTGCGGATGGGTCTGGACGGTGATGGACGAGACCAGCACTACGTGTTCCACGCCCGCCTGCTGGGCCGCCTCGATGATCTCGGCGTCCGACCCCATGCGTGACACAAGGAACAGCGATCGGGCCCCCTCCAGCGCAGGCTTCAGGGTGGCTGTCTCGGCGAGGTCACCCGTGACGGCTTCGACTCCCTCCGGGAGCGCGGCCCGTGCAATGTCGCGGGTGAGGCCTCTCAGCGGTCCGGCGCCGAGCGCCTGGAGCTCCGTCAAGAGGGCGCTTCCGATATTTCCGGTGGCTCCGGTCACGAGGATCATGAGGTCGTCTCCTGTCGTCAGGCAGTGATCAACATGCGTGACGCTAGGAGCTCAACCAAACTTCAGGTCAAGAGAGTCGGCAGCTCTCGCGAGCCGGTCACGTTCATCGCGCACTTCATGGTGACCACGGTGCCGCTTACCGCTGTGTCCATGCGGGTGTCCAGGCAGGTGTCCACGTCTCGCGGTCGGGGTGGTCCGGGCGGTCGGGCTGTGTGGAGGCGAGGTATGTGCGGAGCGTGGTGAGTGCGGGGTGCGGGTTGTCGCGGCGCCAGATCAGTGAGTGCGGGTAGACGGGCGTCGGGTCGGTCACCGGGATGCGGCGCAGGCCGTGGCCGGCGGGCCAGATGAGGCGGGTGTGCTCGCCCATGAAGGTGGCCAGGGCCGGAGTGTCGGCGATGGTGTCGAGGAGAGCGTCGGAGCCGAAGTTGGGGCCGGTCGCCTCGATGGTGAGGCCGAACTCTGCGACGAGGTCGTCGTAGTAGGCGGCCCACTCGGTGCCGGGCACGATGCCGGGCATCCAGATCCGTTGCCCGGCGAGCTGGGCGACGGTGACCGACCTGGCGTCCGCCAGCGCGTGGGCGGGGCCGGTGAGGAGCTGGAGCGGCTCGTCGAGCACCCGGACGGACTCGATGTCCTCGGGAAGGGGCCGGCCAGGCACGCCGACGGCACGGACGGACGCGTCGATCGAACCGGACCGGACTGCGGCGACGGCCGTCTCGATGTCGAACAGCATCAGCACGTCGAGCTCGATCTCGGGGTGCGCGCGGTGGAAGCCGCGCAGCAGGCCCGCCTGTGCGCCACGTGAAGCGAGCACATCGACGCGCAGCGGGCGGCGGCCGGGACGAACGGAGGCGACCGCGCGCTCGGCGACGCGCAGCAGCTCACGCGCCTGGGGCAGGAACGCCTGCCCGTCGATGGTGAGCTCGGCACCGCGCGCCGTACGGGTGAACAGGCGCACACCGAGGTTCTTCTCCAGCACGGCGATGCGTTTGGAGACGGCCTGCTGGGTGACTGCCAGATCGGCAGCGGCTTCCTGGAACTGGCCCGCGTCCGCGACGGCGACGAAGGTACGTACGGCTTCGAGATCCATGCCGAACCACGTTAGGGCACAACGCATGGTTGTGGGCTGCCGACAAGTCGGTTGTTTGACCTGCTGCAGTACTGCTCGTTTAGCTCTCACCGGTCAACGTCAGTTTGTACGGGTGAGACACAGGGGGCGCTGAACGTGAGGGGCAGGAGACCGTTGGGGCGGCAGTTCGGCTGGCTGTGGACGGCGTATGCGGTGAGCGCCTATGGGTCAGGGCTGGGGTTCGGGGCCTTGCCGCTGATCGCAGTGCTGGTCCTGGACGCCAGTCCTGCCGAGGTGTCCGCGCTGTCGGCTGTGGGGCCCGCGGTGGGCGCGCTGATCGCGGTGCCCCTCGCACCTTGGGTGGAGTTCCGGCGCAAGCGCTCGGTCATGATCGCGATGGACCTGGCCCGGTTCACGGCCATGGCGACGATCCCGGTCGCCTACGCCTTCGGGCTGCTCGGTTTCGTCCAGTTGCTCGTGATCTCGGCCGTCGTTGCCGCGGCCAAGATCGCCTTCAACGCGGCCGGTGGCGCCTATCTCAAGGCCCTCGTCCGGCCGGACGACCTGCTCGTCGCCAATGCGCGGTTCGAGTCCACGAACTGGAGCTCCATCGCTGTCGGACCACCCCTGGGCGGGGTGGCGATCGGCCTGTTCGGGCCGGTCGCCACCGTGGTGGCCGACGGACTCAGTTACCTGCTCTCCGCACTCGGCATCACCGCGATCCGCGGCCGGGAAGAAGTGCCGCAAAGCACCGGCAAGAGCCCGGTCCGGGCGGGCGCCGTCCTTGACGGCTGGCGACACATCCTGGGGCACCCCGTCCTGCGGGCGCTCTATTTCAACCAGATGCTCGTCGCCGGTCTGATCATGGCCACCGAGCCGCTGTTGGCCGTGCTCCTCCTGCGCCAACTAGGTTTTCCGCCCTGGCAGTACGGCCTCGCCTTCGCCGCCCCCTGTCTCGGCGGGCTCATCGGCTCGCGGCTGGCCCGCCGCGTCGTGGCCCGCTACGGCCGGCACTGGGTCTTCCGGACCATCGGCACACTGCGCGCCATCTGGCTGATCGGCCTGGCCTTCGTCGGCCCCGGCGTCGGCGGTCTCGTCACCGTGATGGCGATCGAGCTGTTGATCATCATCAACATGAGCCTGTACACCCCGGTACTCGCCACCTACCGACTCGAACACACCCCCCACCATCTGATCGCCCGCACCCTGTCGGCCTGGTCGGTGGGCCAGCAGGCTGCCATCGCCGTCCTCACCGCGCTCGGTGGGCTGCTCGCCGGTGTCACCGGCCCACGCACCGCTCTCGCAGTCGCGGGACTGCTCATCCTGACCACCCCGCTCCTGCTTCCCCGGCGGGACCGTCCGTCGCAGCCCGCGCCGGAACCGGCGCGCAGCCATTCATGAGGGCTCCAAAACACCACTTTCTTGGGTGAATTGGTCTTTCCGGGCAAGGGACTGAACGGTTGGACCCTTTTCGGTCCCTCTTCAGTCCCTTCGGTAAAAGCGCAGGTCAGCGGGCATATGGAACAGCTTCGAGGGACTGAAGGGACTGAGAAGTCGCAGTTATCAGCGCTTCAGGAATAAGTACTCTTTGTTACGCGCGGGTACATACACACGCACGCATGTCAGAGGGAACAGGGAAGTTCGGTCCCTTCAGTCCCTTCGGTCCCTTGATTTTGTCAGGCGCAAGCTTCTGACCTGCGCTTTTGCCAGAGGGACTGAAGAGGGACCGAAAGGGGCCCAACCGTTCAGTCCCTCCCCGCCGGGCCAGGACCACGAGCGGCCGACACGCCCGGCGTCCTGGCCCGGCTTTTCCCCGCCGCCAGGCCGGACCAGCCCAACTTCCCAGGTGGCAAAGGGACTGAAGGGACCAAGTCCGAAAACAGCCACACCTCCGTGCGAGTGGCTCCTGTAGGCTCTGTCGCAATTGGAAAACTCAGTCCCTTCGGTCCCTTATTCCACAGTGGCAGCGCTGTGACCTGCATGTTTGCCGGAGGGGCTGAGCAAGTTGTTGGCCCTCGGCAAGGACGATCAGCGTGCCGCGTCACAGTGAGACCAGTGGGCCCCGCAGGGCGGGAACCACGAGTCCCTACGCTGTTGCGCGCTGGTGTGCCGGAAACGGCTGGCCCGTCCACCCCCTGGCAGCCGGGCGCAAGACCCCCGCCGGAAACTGCCCGCTGTGCCGCGAGGAACCGCACCAACCGCGGGAATGCCCCTGCCACTCCGCAGGCAGGTGGTGCCACGGCTTCCACGCAGCGACCACGAACCCGGCGCTCCTGGAAGCCTGGTGGGGCAGGCACCCTCACCTGGGAGTCGCAGTGTCCTGCGGCCCGGCAGGCCTCGTCGTCCTCGACATCGATGCCCACAGTGCTGAAGTGCCCGACCGCAGCAGGCTTCTCCCCGGCATCTCCATTCACGAGAGCGTCAACCTGGCAGGCCTCGCCTCCGGGTTCGACACTCTCGCTCTGCTGGCCGCGCTGCGCGGCCAGCAGAGCCCGGCAGACGACGACAGCACCCTTCGTGTACGAACCCCGTCGGGCGGGCTGCACGTCTGGTACCGGACGCCCGACGAAGGGCCGCGCTACCGGTCCTCCGTGGGTTCCAGCCCCAAAGTCGCCCTCGCCTGGCAGGTCGACGTCCGATCCACCGGCGGCTACATCGTCACCCCGGCCACCCGCACGCCCGCCGGGACGTACACCGCCGTCGGCCCCGCCCGGCTTCCCGCGGTCCTCCCCGACTGGCTCGCGGCAGAACTCCGGCGCACCGGACACCCGGTGACCCAGGAATCCGCCCCGGTCCCGCCGCAGAGGCCCAGTTCACACCGACCGGCCGGGCAACGCGCCCACCAGCTTCTGGAAACGCTGCTGGCACAGGTGGAAGCATGCGCAGCAGCCACGGAGGGAACCGCCTTCACCGAAAAGCTGAACCGAGCCGCCTACACCGCCGGGGGCCTGATCGCCACCGGCCACCTCACCGAAACGCAGGCACGCGCCCTGCTGACCACAGCAGCTGATGCCGCACGGCCCCACCGCAGCCGGCACAGCCTCTCCGTCATCGCCTCTGCCCTGTCCGCCGGCGCAAGCCGGCCGCTTCACCTCAAAGGACGCCCATGAGCAGCGCCGACAGCCCACGCTTCGACGCCACTGCCGCAGCGCAGCAGATGCTCGATCTCGAAGTCCAGGCAGAAGCCGAGTCAAGAACCGAGTCGAAGGTCCGGTCCGAGGGCGAGTCAGAAGTCCGGGCAGGCCAGCCGAGCCTGCCCGCCCAGCAGAGCACCTCAGTTGTCTTCGAACAGTCGCCGCCGTCGGGCCGGCTGCCCGCGCTGCTCACGGACCGCGGCAACGCCAAGCTGTTCGCGGTGATGTTCGGTGATCAGTTCCGACACGTCGAGGGCCTGGGCTGGTACCACTGGGACCAGTACCGCTGGAAGCGTACGGGCGGTGAAAAGGCAGCAGTCTGGGCAGCCGGCGACCTGGCCGAGCAGATGCCCGCGAAGGACTCCACCGGCCAGTTCACCGACCGGGAACTCGCCTCCCACCGCCGACGCTCCATGTCGACCCCCGGAATCAAGGCCATGCTCACCCAGGCCAAGGCATCCCCGGCCCTGGCCCTGGACCCCGACGTCCTGGACGGTGATCCCTATGTCCTGTGCACGCCCGCAGGCGTCGTCGATCTCCACACCGGCAACCTCCACAAGCCCGACCCCGAAACGGACATGCACTCCCGGGCCACCAGCGTCGCCCCCGAGACCATGCCCACACCCCGCTGGCACCGCTTCCTCCACGACACCTTCGGCGACGACGCCAAGGGCGAGGAGACCATCCACTTCCTCCACCTGCTGCTCGGCTACTCCGTCACCGGCGACGTCGGCGCCCAGGTCCTGCCCTTCCTCTACGGCACCGGCGCCAACGGCAAGTCCGTCCTGCTGGACGTCATGACCCAGATCCTCGGCGACTACGCCCAGGCCGCCCCGCCCGGCTTCCTGATGGAGAAGGGCAAGTTCTCCGAGCACTCCACCGAACTCACCGAACTGCACGGCCGCCGGATCGTCGTCTGCTCGGAACTCAAACCGAACGACAAGTTCGACGAATCCCGGGTCAAGCTCCTGACCGGCGGCGACCGCATCATGGCCCGTCGCATGCGACAGGACTTCTTCAGCTTCAACCCCACCCACAAGCTCTGGCTGCTGGGCAACCACCGCCCGGAGGTCGGCACCGGTGGCCACGCCTTCTGGCGGCGGATCCGACTGATCCCCTTCGAGCGCGTCGTCCCGGCCATGCGCAAGATCGACAACCTGGCCAAGGAACTCGTACAGAGCGAAGGCCCCGGCATCCTGCAGTGGCTCATCGAAGGAGCCAAGCTCTATCTCGCCACCCGCGACCCCCTGACCGGGCCCGCCACGGTCCGTACCGCCACCGAGGCCTACGCGACCACCGAAGACCACATCGGCCGCTTTCTCGCCGAATGCTGCACCACTGGTGCTCACGAGCGCGGCACCGACCGTCTCCCGGGTGATCTCCGGGTCGAACAAGGCCTGTTGTACGCCTCCTACAGCAGCTGGTGCAGTGCCGGAGAAGGCATCCGGCCCGCCACCGCCCGTGCCTTCGCCACCCGGGTACGCCAGGAACTCTCCCTCGCCTCACCTGCCGACATGATGAAATCCAGCGGCAAGAAGTACTACCCGGGCCTCGGGCTCCTCTCCGACGACGAAACCCGGGTTGACCATGCCTGAGCTGTGCGACGCCTGCCCGCGCGCCGACGGCGCCTATCCTGGACACGGTGCCCCCACCCGGGAACGTGCTCATCACACCCATTGCGGCCCGCAACCGGCCGACGACATCGAAAAGGGGCTGCGGTCATGAGTTCGCTGCTGAACGAGAGCGACCTCCGCCATGAGAACGCCGTGGTGTGGCTGGAGAACCCCGAAGACCTCGACTACGTGCGCCAGGCCCTCGACAAGACCCCGCGCCGCCGCGGCAGACCCCGCTACGAACGGGACGGCCGCATGGTCGGCTACACCGAACTCGATGCCCACGCCGAAGCCGACCCCGACAGCGGGCTCCAGCGCCGCCGGGTCTTCTTCCTCCTCCCGCACGACCGCGACGCGAAACCTGACGGCCCGTACCACGAAGGTGCCCCCGGCGAGGCCGTCGACCCCCGCACCATCGAGCCCTGCCGGGTGGGGGACAAGACCCCCCGGTCCCAGCGTGGTCCCGCCGCGGGGATAGCAGCGAGTCAGTGAGCAAGAGGGTCTGAGTCCGGGCGCCCAGCGACTGGGGGCGGAGCGCAAAGCGGTGAGCTGTGTGCGGATCACCGCTGGTCAAAGGGCATACCGGCACAGGAACAGCGACTCAAGCGACTCAAGGTACGCATCTGTGACGCATCCGAGGGCAAGAGCGTAGGAGCCTGTAGTGCGAAGTTGAGTCGCTTCAGTCCCTGTGCGGTTGTCCATACCTCTTTGACCTGCGGTTTCGGCCAGTTCCGAGCCAGCGATCGAAGGGACCGAAGCAGAGTCTCAACGGTTCCGGTCCCTTCGATCGCTGGGGACACCAGCGACGGAACCGAAAGAGGGCCCGCGCGGGAAAGATCCCGCGCGGGCCCTCTCGGGGCAGTCAGCAATCAGGCCTTGGGCAGGGTGATGCCCAGTTCGCGCATGGCGTCCGACGCCGGACCGCCTTCGGACCGTTCCGTCTTGTAGCCCTTCACCCCGGGGCTCACTGTGCGGGGGTCGACGGCCTCGGACGGGGCACCGCTGCTGTAGAGCCCGTCGGGCTGCTGGTCGCGGTCGTGGGGGGCGAGCCAGAACACCCGGCGGACGTAGGTGCCGGATGCGCGTGACGGCCGGGCGTCGGGGCCGAGCGTGGCGTACCCGACGAGGCGGCCGGCCCGGTGATAGGGGGGTTTGCGGGTGCGGCCCGCGATGCGGTCGAGGGCCTGCCGGACGTAACCCAGGGAGCTGGTGTCCTCCAGCCACACGAGGTCGTGCTCGTGGGTGAGGTCCTCGGGGTCGATCAGGGCGCTCACGCACGCTCCTCGGTGTTGTCGGTGAGCAGGGCGATGCCTGGGTAGTACTTTCTGGAGTTCGAGGTAGCCATCTCCTTGGGCGAGCTGATGCCGATGACCTCGCGGACACGGGCGGCGAAGGCGCGTGAGGAGACCGGTGAGGCGCCCTCGCTCTCGCACCAGCGGGTGTAGGCGAGGTGCACCGTCTTCTGCTCGGCCCGCGCTCCGGGGCGGACCTTGCAGGACTCGGCGAGAAAGCGCCCGAGGTGGTCCTCGGTCTCCGCGTACGCGGTCGTGGCCATCCGTACCCTCTCCGGCCCGGTGAGATCCTTGTCGCCGCCCAGGTAGCGGCGGGCGCCGGTGATCAGCCAGGCCAGAATGCCCGGGCCCTCCTCGGTGACCAGGATGTCGGCCAGGTTGTCGACCTTGCGGATGTCGGGGACGACACGGTCGAAGGGCAGCAGGCGCATCCGGCGCCAGAACGCGAAGCCGCCGGTGCCGACCTCGGGTCTGTGGTTGCCCAGCAGGAAGAGCTTGTGGGTGGGGACGAAGGAGAAGAAGTCCTGCCGCATCCGGCGGGCCTTGATGATGTCGCCACCGGTGAGCAGCTTGACGCGGGCCTCGTCGAAGCGGTCGCCCGCTTTGAGTTCGGAACACACGATGACACGGCGGCCGTGCAATTCGGTGAGGTCCGTGGGGTGGCTCTCGAAGGGCTTGGCCATCAGGAAACCGGGCGGGGCCGCGTCGGCGTAGTCGCCCAGCAGCTTGACCAGCACGTCGAGCAGGACGCTCTTGCCGTTCTTGCCCATGCCGTAGAGGAACGCCAGGATCTGCGCGCCGACGTCGCCGGTGATGGAGTAGCCGAGCAGCAGATGCAGGAAGGAGATCATCTCCCTTCCCTCGGCGTCCGATCCGAAGGTGTCGGTCAGGAAGCGGTCCCAGCGGGGGGTGGGCATCTGCTGCGGTGAGACCGACGTGGCGCGCGAGTGGAATCCGGCGAGCGGGTCGGGTGGGCCGAGCGCCCCGGTGCGCAGGTCGACGACTCCGCCGGGTGTGCACAGGGCGTACGGGTCGGCGTCCAGGCGCGAGGCGTCCAGCAGCATGCCCTCGGCGGACTTGGCCTGGGTGAGCATGGACTTGATGCCGGGGGTCGACATGGCACGGCGGCGCTCGCGGCGCAGTTCCACGGTGTTGTACTCGCCGGTGGGGTCGGTGGTGGCCAGGGACTCGGCCATGTCACCGGCGCTCCAGACAACGGTGTCGTGCTCGTCCGGCTCCCAGCGGTAGCCGGTCCACTTGTACCAGCCGAGGCCGTTGACGTGCCGGTAGTCCCGTGCGTACAGGTGGGCGAAGGTCTTCGCCATGCCCCGGTCGGTGAGGGAGTCGGGCAGCAGCCCCGAATCCGTCGTCCGGAACGGCCCGGCGGGACCGCTGCGCCGGGCCGCGTCCGCGGCGACCCGCGGGTGCGGCCCGGTGGGCGCGCGTAACCAGGGCGCCTGGTCCTGTGGTGTCCTGGCCAGGATCTGCAGCGCTGTCGTGGCCGGGTCGAAGACGGTAGAACTCACGAGCGTCCTCCCGGGTAGAGGGGGCGTCGGGTACCTGCGTCGAGTCCATTGCGCACGATGGCGGCCGCGCGGATGTGCCGGCCGGGCCGGACATGTTCCGCCACGGCCAGCAGCGTGTCGTATGCGGTGTGGTGGGCGAGGTGGCCCGCAGCCACCAGACCCCCCAGGGTGAACGCCGCACGGTTGAGCCTGGCGGTGAATCCCGCACCCTGTGCGACGGCCGAGCAACTGGCGACATCCGCCAGAACGCTCTCCAGCACACGTGCTGCGGCGGTGCGTCCGCCGCCCCCCGCGGCGACTGCCTGGCGGGCGCGGGACGGCGGGGGCAGGCGGGAACGGGCCGCGGGCGAGGGGGTGTTCAGATGGCCTGTGCGGGTGAGCTCGGCGTCCAGCCAGGCGGGCAGGGGGGCGGGCGTCCGGCAGTCGCCCACGGGTGTGTAGGTGCCGGCTGTCGTGGTGGTGCCCGGAGCGACGATGTATCCGCCCGTGGCACGTACGTCGACCTGCCAGGCCAGTGCCCTGCCACGCCCCGAACCTGTCGAACACAGCCAGCTCCGGCCGGCTCCGGCGCGGTACCACACGTGCATGCCGCCCGACGGGGTACGGACCCGCAGGGTCGTCGGATCGGTTGCGGGGTCGGGCTCCCGGCGGAGGGCTGCCAGCAGGGCGAGGGTGTGAAAGCCGTTCTCCAGACCGGTCAGGTCCACGCCGTCGTGCACGGGGATTCCCGGCAGCAGCCGTTCACGCTCCGGAAGGGGGACAGCATGGGCATCGATGTCGATCACGACGAGCCCGGCCGGACCGCAGGAGACCCCGACGCCGGAGCGTTTGTCATTCGCCCACCGGGCGCTGATCCGGCCGGGGTCCGTGGTCGCGGCGTGGAACCCGTGACACCACCGGCCGGCGGAAACGCAGGGGCAGCCGAGGTGTACGTGTCCGGACTCGGCGCACGTGGGGCAGTTCCGTACGGGAGTCTTGCGGCCCGCGGCGAGCGGGTGCACCGGCCAGCCGGCCGCCGCGCACCACCGCGCGATGGCCAGCATGTCCGGACGGAACGTGGAGTGCACGATGATGACGCCTTCTGACGATTCGGATGGGTGCGCTGCCGCGGGTGCGAGCCGCTTCCGGCGGAGGTCCGGCAGGAAGAATTCCCCGGAAGCGGCAGCGTCCTGAGTGGCTCCGGTGCGCGATGAGGACGCGGGCGGGCCTACGACACGAGCTGGGCCGTCGTCCGGACGGACGAGGGGATGATGCTGGTCAGTGGCTGTTCGGAGCGGCTGCCGGAAGCAGGTGACAGCGTGACGGTGGCCGCGAAGTTCTCGACACCCTCCTGCCGCATCGTGATGCCCAGGTGGGCGCGGCCCAGCGGATCGTCCAGGAGCTGCTGCACCTCGATCAGGCAGGGAGCGTCGAGTTCGACGTAGTGCTTGAAGCGGGTCTCCATTCCCACCGGGGTCATGCGCCGCGGGTGGGCCACGGACTGCGCCGCCTGCAGAGCCGCTTCGATCAGCAGCAGCCCGGGGACGTGGTCGACCGGGTGGTCGAAGAACAGCGGGTGTCCGGTGTCGACGCGTAACTGCCAGAGGCAGGGGGCGCCGGTGCCGGTGGGGGAGAGGACCATGTCGTTCAGCGAACTCCTGCCGATGTGCTGGGGCAGTATCCCTGCCGCGGGTCTGCTCGGCGGGAGCGGACGGACGAGGCCGGGTGCTCCCCGGCCGTGGCGCAGGCGTTGGTAGATCGCCGGAGCCTGGACGGTCAGCCGGGTGCTGGCGGTGGCCAGTTCGACGCCGTCGCGCGTGACGGTGATCAGGAGCGACAGGGCGGTCAGACGGGTCCCGCGGTAGAGCGCTCCCAGGCACCGGACGTGCAGCTCGACGGACCCGGAGAGTTCCTCGGCCAGGAGAGCCGCAGGGGTGATCTCGTACTCGTAGGTGTCCCACAGCAGATGGTGGCCGAGCGGTACGTCGTAAGCCTCGTGGCAGAGCAGCGGGAAGACCTGACGGACCGTCTCGTTGAGGAGCATCAGGTCGACGTGCTTCCGGCGCGTCACGTAGTAGCTGTGGGCTGTGGGCCAGTGGGCCGACACGGTGAACGTGTCGTCGGCCCTACTGGTCCAACCGGTGAGAAGGACCTCGTCGGCGTTCGCCTTGTGGACGAGCTCCTTCTGTACGAACTCGGGGTGCGGCGCAGCGGCAATGAGGTGCATACGGAACTCCCGGGAGGCGTTGGGGCAGATCCAGGTGCGGAAGACGCTGTCGGCTTGCAGTGGACTGTGCAGGCAACGATGGATAACATAGAGGTCGTTCTTTTTTTTGTCGAGCTGTACATGGGAGCCGAGATGGCACGACCGACACAGGAAAGGGCTCTGAGGACCCGCGAGTTGATTCTTCTTGCGGCTGCCGAGGAGTTCGAGACGAAGGGGTACGCGGGGGCTGCCATCACCAAGATCCTGGAGCGCGCGGGGGTGACTGCGGGTGCGCTGTACTTCCACTTCAAGTCGAAGCAGGACCTGGCGCTCGCGGTCATGAACGCACAGCCTCAGAGCGTCATGCCGCACCTGGCTTCGCAGGGACTGCAGCGGTTGGTGGATCTCACCTTGGTCTGGTCACGGCAACTGCGTGAGGACGTGTTGCTGCGGGCGGGTGTGCGGCTGGCGGTGGAGCAGGGAGGTTTTGGCGTCGAGAGTCTCAGTTCCTATCAGAACTGGCATGGCATTATGGCGGATTGTCTGCAAACAGCCCAGAAAAATGGCGAGTTGCGCTCGGGTGTGGACCCGGACCGGACGGCCACCTTTGTGGTCGGTGCGTGTACGGGCGTGCAGCTGTATTCGGAGATCCGCACAGGCAGGGACGACCTCACCGAACAGGTGGTGCAGATGTGGCGGCTGCTGTTGCCGGGCATCGCTGTACCGGGCCTGGTGGACAGCATCGACCTGGACCCGGAGCGAGGGAACAGCCGTGCGAACCCTGTCCAGGGGTGATGTCGCGGAGGGGGAGCGGCTCCTCGCTTCCCCGGCCGGCCGCACGAGTGGAGTGCCGGGCCGCCCCCTGAGGATCGCTGTCACCGGCGCGAGCGGAACGGTCGGCGCGCTGGTGACACGCATGCTGGCCGGCCGGTACGCGGTGACCGCGCTGTCCAGGGACCCGGCGCGCGCCGCACGCGGGGGAGTGGCGGGCACGATCGTCGGGGCGGACTTCGCCGAACGGCGCGACCTGTCACGGGCACTGGCGGGGGCGGATGCCGTTCTGGCGGTCACCTTCGACCCCCTGCGGCCCACACACGACGCGAACATCCTTGCGGCGGCGCGCAGGGAAGGCGTACGGCATGTGGTCAAGTTGTCCGCACTCGCCGTGACGGACCCGGACGCCCAGGACATGATCACCCGCTGGCAGCGGGAGTCCGAGGAGCTGCTGAAGGCGTCGGGCCTGGCCTGGACGATCCTGCGGCCGCGCGCCTTCATGTCGAACACGCTCGACTGGGCGCCGTCGGTGCGCGGGCAGGGCGTGGTGCGGGGGCTGTACGGCACGTCGCGCAATTCCTGCGTCGATCCACGCGACGTTGCCGAGGCCGCGGCCTGCGCCCTGTCCATGCCGGGTCACGACGGGCGCACCTATGCGCTGACCGGTCCGCAGGCCCTGTCGGTGCGCGAGCAGACCGAGCAGCTGGGCAGAGCCCTCGGACGGGCCCTGACATACGAGGAACTGACGGAGGAACAGGCCCTTCAGGCATGGCGGCGACGCCACCCGGAACCGGTCGCGCAAGCCATCCTGGACACCGCCAGGCGGCAGCGGGATGGTGCGAAAACACTGCTCGCCGACGGTGTCAGGGAGGTGACCGGCCACGCGCCGGCGGCATTTCGCACCTGGGCCGAACGCCACGCCGGGCTCTTCCGAGGGGCAGGGCCGGGCGGGCCTGCGCGGCACAGCGCCTGCGTGGAGGCCGGTTCCGTAGCGACACCCGGCAGCCTCCGGACAGGCCCCGTGCAGGCCGGGCGCGGCGAATACTTCGAATGCCATGGCCATCGTGGCAGCGAGAAGGTTCACTACTGACGGGCGGGGAGCCCGTCAGCTGGGGGGAGACATCATGAGCGAGGTACGGCGTTTACTGGATGGCCGGCGGATCATGATCACCGGGTCGTCCAGTGGGATCGGGGCCGCGGCGGCGAGGCTGTTCGCCGCGGAGGGGGCGCAGGTGGTGCTGATGGCCCGCCGCAAGGACCGGCTGGAGGCGCTCGTCGAGGAGATCGCCGCCGCCGGTGGGCGGGCGGTGGCCGCGCCGGGGGATGTGACCAGTGACGTGGACGTCGAGCGTGCCGTCGCGGTCGCGGTCGACACCTTCGGCGGGCTGGACGGGGCGTTCAACAACGCCGGCTACGCGGTGGCGGGGTCCCTGATCCATGAGACGGACCGGGCGGTGTTCGACCGGATCATGGACGTGAACGTGCGGGGCGTGTGGAACTGCCTGCACAGCCAGATCCCGGTCATGCTCGCCACCGGCCGGGGCGGAGCTGTGGTCAACACCTCCAGTGTCGCCGGAATCAGGGCGACCGGAGCCGCCGCGGCATACGTGGCGGCCAAGCATGCGGTCCTCGGTCTGACCAAGGCAGCCGCCCTTGAGTACGGTGACCGGGCCCTTCGCGTCAACGCCCTGGTGGTCGGCAGCACCCGTACCGAGATGATGGAAGAAGTCCTGGAGCAGGCCCCGGAGCTGGAAACGTCCTTCGTCGAGAAGTCGGCCCAGAAGCGCATGGCGGAACCGGCGGAAGTGGCCCAGGCCGCCGCCTGGCTGTGCAGCGTACGGGCGTCTTTCGTCACGGGCGCCGCCATTTCGGTGGACGGCGGCTGGAGCGCCCTGTAGGACCTGGCCGTGGCCCGGTTCGCCGCCGGAGCAGGCGCGGCATCCCGCGCGCGGGACCCGTAGAGGACGGGGGGGATCTGCGGAAGAGGCCACTTGCCGAAGCCTCATCCGATCCTTCCTCCGTCCTGCGGTGTCCCGCGAGGGGGCCCGTAGGTTCGGATACCGGCTCGCGAAAGGCGCGGTCGCCGAACTGACACCTGCGGAGGACCGCCGTGCCCGACCTGTCTGGAATCGTCAAGGCGTACGACGTTCGCGGTGTGGTGCCGGACGAGTGGGACGAGTCGCTGGCGGAACTGTTCGGTTCCGCCTTCGTCGAGGTGACGGGTGCACAGGCGGTCGTCGTCGGGCACGACATGCGGCCCTCGTCACCGGGGCTCTCCCACTCCTTCGCACAGGGTGTCGCGCTGCGTGGCGCGGATGTCGTCGAGATCGGGCTGTGCTCAACGGACGAGCTGTACTACGCGAGCGGTGTCTGGGCCCTGCCGGGGGCGATGTTCACCGCTTCGCACAACCCGGCCCGGTACAACGGCATCAAGATGTGCCGGGCCGGAGCGGTCCCGGTCGGGCAGGACACCGGGCTGGCCCGGATCCGCGAACTCGTCGAGCGCTGGGCCGTGTCCGGGGCGCCGCCCCTGCTGAAGCCGGTCGGTGCGATCGAGCGACGCGATGTGCTCGGTGCGTACGCGGAGCACCTGCGGGGACTGGTCGATCTCTCCGGCATCCGCCGGCTGAAGGTGGTGGTGGACGCGGGCAACGGCATGGGCGGCCACACCGTGCCGACGGTCTTCGAGGGACTGCCCCTCGAACTCGTACCCCTCTACTTCGAGCTGGACGGTACGTTCCCGAACCACGAGGCCAACCCGCTGGACCCGAAGAACATCGTGGACCTGCAGGCCCGGGTCCGTGAGTGCGGCGCCGATCTGGGCATCGCCTTCGACGGGGACGCGGACCGCTGCTTCGTGATCGACGAGTGGGGCGAGCCGGTCTCCCCCTCGGTCATTACCGCGCTGGTCGCCGTCCGGGAGCTGGCCAAGGCCCCGGGCGCCACGGTCCTGCACAACCTGATCACGTCCTGGGCGGTGCCGGAGGTCATCGAGGAGAGCGGAGGCAAGCCCGTCCGTACCCGGGTGGGGCACTCCTTCATCAAGGACGAAATGGCCAGGACCGGGGCGGTCTTCGGCGGCGAGCACTCCGCCCACTACTACTTCCGCGACTTCTGGAACGCCGATACGGGGATGCTCGCCGCCCTGCATGTCCTCGCGGCCCTCGGCGGCCAGAGCAGGCCGCTGTCCGAGCTGGTCGCGCAGTACGACAGATACGCCGCGTCGGGCGAGATCAACAGCACCGTCGACGACCAGGACGCCCGTATGGCCGCCGTCCGGGCCGCATACGAGGACCGGCCGCAGACCGAACTCGACGAGCTGGACGGCCTGACCGTCATCACCCCGGACTGGTGGTTCAACCTGCGCGCCTCGAACACCGAACCGCTGCTGCGGCTCAACGTCGAGGCCCGGGACGCACAGGCCTGCGCCCGGGTGCGGGACGAGGTACTGGCTCTCATCCTCGCCTGAGACCGGTCGGTTACCGGCCGGACAGGTCCTGGTCAGGCGGAGGCGTCCATGAGCACCGGAGTCTCGGCGGGGCGGGCCAGCCGGCTGTAGGCGTAGGCGGCTGACACCAGCGTCATGTGATGGTGCCAGCCGGGGAAGGACCGGCCCTCGAAGTCCTGCAGCCCGAAGTCGCTCTCCAGAACGCGCATCACCGCGCCGGTCCCGGTGAGCAGGCGGGTGAGGGCGAGCAGTTCGTCCATGCGGCGGTGCGTCATGTTGGTGAGCCACACCGGGGACGGCCGGCGGCTGTCCGTGCGCAGCTCGGTGAACAGCCGGTAGGTGCGGTGGGGGCCGCCGGTCTCCGGCCGTACGCCGGGCAGCCGGACCAGTCCCGACACCACCCGTGACTGCCGCAGCCGCCCGTCCGGATCCGCGACCACCGCGGTGTGCGGGTGCCGGGTCCGGTGCGGGTCGAGGGAACGCCGGGCGCTGAGGGTCGCGGCGGGCTCCGTGAGGTACCGGGTGTTCTGCGGGGAGAGGTGGCTGCCGGAGATCACGTTCATGTTCTCCTGGACGGCGATCACGAACTCCCTGCCCTGCGTGCTGAGCCCGGCGACCAGCCGGGGGAGGTTGGGCAGCTCGCTCATGTCCGCCACGACCGGGACCGGTGCTGTCGAGGAGCGCGCGGCCGTGGTGGCGACCAGGTCGAGTGCGTCCGCCCACAGCGGGCGGTGGCGGACCGGGGCCGGGATACGGGCCCGGTCGCGCAACCGGGGATCGTCGGTCCATTGGTCGGGCAGGAGCAGCCGCCAGTCGCTGGGCAGATGCTCACCCGCGGTGGAGTGGAACAGCCCCAGCCCGAGCTGGCAGTTCACGGTGCGCCCGAGGCCCGGTACGAACCGGCGGTGCACCCCCACCGAGTGGTCGCCGCGCTTGGGCAGCACGGCCGGGACGATGGTCCAGGCCCGGGCCGGCTGCCGGCTCTCGATCCAGCGCGTCAGTTCGTGCCGCGCCGGGCCCCAGTCCCACGGGCTGGCGTTGACGAACTGCTGTAACGACTGGCAGGCGGTGGGCGAGTTGGAGACCGCCGCTGCCAGTCGCCGCATCGACTTCTTGCCCGGTGTGACGAGCAGCCCGTGCAGATACGACTCGGCCCACCTGCGCTGATCCGCCCTCGGCAAGTGGGCGAAGAGATCCTCGGCGAAGGCAGAGACCGTCGGCGGGCCGGACGGAGCCGGACCCTGAGCGATGCGATACGCGGCCATGATGCGTTCCTCCCTGGAGCCGTCCCCTGACAGTTCTGTGTCGACCTCCAAGAGAATAGCGAATGTTCTTTATGTTTTCGCGCCAAGGGACGGAGCTCTTCGGTTACTTCGGGAAGTCCGGACGTCCGCAGGCGCTGCCTACCGGCGGTTGCGGGCCCTTTCTGTGCAGCTCAGGGCCACTTTCAGCGGCTCTGCTGCTCCAGGACCGACGCGGCCTGCGCCAGCAGGGCGGACAGGGCGTCCACGACGCCGGGCGGGAGCAGATCCAGCATTCCGGCGTGTACGGCGTCCGCCGCGTCCTGGATGTTCTCGGCGATACGCAGTCCCTCTTCGGTGAGCAGGGCCCACGAACTGCGTCCGTCGTAGAGGTCCGCCTCGCGCACGACGTAGCCGGACTCGGTCATCCGCCGGACGACGTTGCTGGTGCCGCCGGACGACAGGCCGCACCGCTCGGAGAGGTCGGTGGGCTTCAGGCGCTGCTCCGGGCCGGAGAACCGCAACGCCGCCAGGACGTCGAAGTCCGCGCGGGTCAGGCCGCGCCGGGCGACCTCGGCGTTGGTCGTGGCGTCCATGACCGCGGTCAGCCGCGCCGCCTGGGCGGCCAGCTCGGCCGACGGGCTGCGCGGCGCGGTGGCGGGGGCGCAGAGCGCCAAGGGGCCCGGGGCTCCGTGTCCGGCGCCTGTCGTCATGTGCTCTGTACCTCCCCGAGGGTCCCCGGCGAGTCGGATCGCCTGCGTGAGGGGTCGGAGCAGTCTAGGCACGTGGACACGGTGCGAGCCAGAACGCTGGGTCACGGCGCCCCCCGGCGGGGCCCTGCAAGTCCGGTCCCCGGCCGGGGACCGGACTTCGTGTCAGGCGGCGGAGCGCACGACTGCCTCGGCCCAGTGCTGCACCAGCTCGTCGGCCGCCGCGGCGTCCGGGCCCTCGGCCCACACCCGGGTCAGTGCCTGCGAGGCGTCGGGCAGGACCAGTGCCCACCGGCCGTCCGCCTCCAGCACCCGGACACCGTCGGTGGTGTCCACCTCGCGGCCGGCGGCCGCCTCCGTCACCCTGCGCATCACCGCGCCCTTGGTCTCCCACGGCGTGGCCAGTTCGAGCCGGCGCACATGGGCACCGGGCACGCCCGCCACCAGTTCGCTCACCGGCAGGCCGCGCCGTGCAATGAGCCCGGCCAGGCGGACGAACGCGGCGATCCCGTCGAAGTACGGGCTGCTCTCGGGCATCGCGAACGCGCCCCGCCCGTCGGCGCCCAGAACGGTGTCCCGCTGGGTGGCGGCCCGGGTCAGCCGGTCCGGTGCGGTGGCCGCCCAGGTCACCTCGGCGCCATTGCGGATGGCGAGACCCTCGGTGACGCGGCTGGCCGTGGCGGGCAGCACCACACGGCCGCCGGCCCGCTCGGCCGTCACCAACTGCACCATGACCAAAAGCAGTTGCTCGTTCGAGACGGAGGTGCCGTGCTCGTCGACCAGGGACATCCGCTCGCCCGAGGGATCGAGGCGAACGCCGAAGGCGGCGTGGTTGGCGGCCACCACATTGCCGAGGTAGCGCAGCGCCGAACGCCGCTCGACCTCGGTGTCCGTGGCCCGGGCGTCGTCGAGACCGCTGTTGATGGTCACGACGTTCATGCCGAGCCCCGCCAGCACGGCGGGCAGCAGCAGTGAGCCGCTGCCGAACGCCGTGTCCACCACCACCTTGGGTCCGCCCTCGGCCAGTTGGCGGGTGTCGATGTTCTTCAGCAGATGGGCCGCGTACGACTCGACGGCGGTGGCGCCGGACTCCTCGGTCGACACCATCGCGCCGAACTCCCCGGCCGGGGCGCGGCGGTACTCCCGGCCGCCCAGGACCCGCTCCAGCTTGCGCTGCGCGGCCTGGGAGAGGTCGATGCCGTGCTCGTCCAGGAAGCAGATGTCCACCGAGTCCGGAGCGTCGGCGGTGGCCGTCAGGGTGATGCCCCCGTCGGTCAGGGCCGTCTCCCAGCGGGCCACCGGCAGCGGCACATGGCCCAGATCGCGCACGTGCACCCCGCCGGCCTGCAGCGCCGAGACGACCGCCGCACTCAGCACCCGGGCGCCCTGCGAGTGGTCCCGGGCCACGGTGACGGTGGCGTCCTGGGGCATCGTCGTGGCGTAGGCACCGGCCAGTCGCACCGCCAGCTCCGGGGTGAGATCCACGTTCACGACACCCGAGACGCCGTGCGCCCCGAACAGGGAGCGCGCACCGAGCGTGTCCCAGATCAGGCTGGAGCTGATCACCGCCCCCGACTCGATGGTCTTCGCCGGGTACACGACCACCCCCTGCGAGACGACCGCGCCCTCCTCCACCCGGCACCTGTCGCCGAGGACCGCGCCCTCCTCGATGCGTACGGACCGCTGGAGTGTGGTGTTGCGGCCGATGACGCAGCCGCGCAGCGAGGCGTTCGGGCCGACGTAGGTGTGCGGATGCAGCACCGTCCGGTGCAGATGGGCACCGGACTCGACGACGCTGTGCGCGCCGACCACGGAGTGCTCGTGGACGCGGGCCCCGGCGCTGATCCGCGCCCCGGAACCTATGTGGGCCGGGCCCTCGATCTCGGCATCGGGGTGGATGTCCGCGCCGTCGGCCACCCACACGCCGGGAGCGAGCTCGGCGCCCTCGGGGGTGGCGTCCAGCCGTCCCTCCAGCAGGTCGATCTGGGCCTGGCGGTAGCTGTCGTGGGTGCCGACATCCTGCCAGTAGCCCTCGGCGACGTAACCGTGGACGGCCGCGCCCTGCTCCATCAGACGGGGGAAGACGTCGCCCGACCAGTCGACGGGCACGCCCGCCTCCACATGGGCGAGGACCTCGGGCTCCATGACGTAGATACCGGTGTTGACGGTGTCCGAGAACACCTCGCCCCAGGTGGGCTTCTCCAGGAACCGCTCGATCCGGCCGTCGGCGCCCACGACGGTGACACCGAAGTCCAGCGGGTTGGGCACCCGGGTGAGGCAGACGGTGACCATCGCCTTCCGCTCGCGGTGGCAGCGGATCAGCTCGCCCAGGTCGATGTCGGTGAGCGCGTCCCCGGAGATCACCACGAAGGGCTCGTCGCCCAGTTGCTCCTCGGCGTTCTTCACGCTGCCCGCGGTGCCCAGCGGCGTCCGTTCCTCGGCGTACTCGACGGACATGCCGAGCGCGGACCCGTCGCCGAACTGCTCCCGGACGAGGCCCGCGAGGTACTGGACGGTGACCACGGTGTCGTCGATGCCGTGCCTCTTCAGAAGCCGCAGGACGTGTTCCATGATCGGCCGGCCGCCGACGGGAAGCAGGGGCTTGGGCACCGAAGCAGTCATCGGGCGCAGGCGGGTGCCTTCGCCCCCGGCCATCACAACAGCCTTCACAGGAGGGTCCTTTCGGGGAACGAATCGAAGGTGGGGATCGCAGGGCGCGGCGCTTCGGCGAAGGCCTGCGGGTCCGTCGTGGTGACGGCCGCGTCCAGGCCGCCGCTGCGCAGCACACCGAGCACGTCCTGGCGGGCGCCGACGATGATCAGCTCGGTGCCGGGCGGCAGGCCCTGCCGGGTCACGGCGAGGGCGCGCACACCGCCCGCGGTCATCGACAGCAGGCCTTCCATCCGCAGGACGACACGGCTGACGGGCCGTGCGGCCGCCTGGCCCAGCAGGGCGCGCAGGGCGCCCACCCGGTTGTCGGTCAGCTCTCCGGACAGGTGGATGCTCGCGGTCTGTCCGCTGCAGCCGAGATAGGCCTCGAAGGTCATGGGCCGGGTCCTCCTTCATCGGGGCGCGGGGTGGAGGCGACGGGCCGGAGCCGGACCCGGACGGTCAGCCGGCGGTCGGTGGGGGGCAGCCGGACGGTCATGCCCTCGGGATCGAAGTCCGTCCAGGGCTCGCCGTCGATCAGGACCCGGTCCAGCACCACCCGCCCGGGGGGCAGCAGGTCGGGGGCGACCCGCAGGATCCGGTCCGCGAAGTCCGCGTCGGCCCGGGGCCGGAACCAGAGGTCCAGCGGTTCGCCCCGGATCAGCAGGCGGGTGTACGTCTCGGCCAGGAAGCACAGTTCGGCCTTGTGGTACATGGACATGGCGTGGCTGCCCTTGAGCTGCTCGTTGCCGACCGCGTACGGAATGCCCTGGGCCAGGACGGTGAAGTGGACGGCGCCCGCGTCGTGGTCGAGGAAGAAGGCGTTGTAGAACGCCGAAGCCTCCCGCGCGTGCCGCAGGTACTCACCCTCGCCGGTGTGTGCGGCCAGCAGCAGATAGGCGAGCACCGCCTGTTCCTGCTGCCACCACGTCTTGCGGTCGTGCTGCGCGAAGGCGTGCCGTCCGTCCACGGCCCGGCGCTCCATCAGGTCGTACCAGCCGCCGCGCTGCGCGTCCCGGCCGATGCCGGGCATCGTGGCGCCGAGCTGTTCGGCCAGCGCCCGGTACTCCCGCTTGGGGCGCAGGGACTGCATGCGCATCAGGTTCCAGGCGATCTTGAGGTTGTGGCCGACCACCGCGTGGTCCTGCTGCCATCCCCAGCTCCGGTCGGGCGACCAGTCCGCGTGGAAACGTTCGTTGACGAAGGGGCTGGGATCGGGGGAGCGGTCGGGCATGTGTTCCACGATCATGTCGAAGGTGTGTTCGAGCATGCGCAGATGGCGTTCCTCGCCGGTGGCCAGGTACAGGTTGATCAGGTACGCGGGTGCGTGGTCGCCGACGGAGTTCCAGTTCTTCCGGGACCGGTTGGGCCCCAGGCTGTCGTCGTGCGGGCCCAGGGTGACCGGGTCGATGTGCGAGTAGTAGCCGCCGAGCCGGGGATCGGCGAAGTACTCCTCGAAGAGCCGCACGGTGTCTTCGAGGTCCTGGCGGATCACCGGGTCTCCGGTGATCCGGTAGGTCTGGGCGAGTCCGACGAGTGCGTAGATCTGCTCGTACGCGGGCAGCGAGCGGTGCTCGTCGCCGAACTCGGAGGCGAAGAGCTTGCGCTCGCCCAAAGGCTGCTTGTCGATGCCGTGGTACCAGTGGACGACGTCGGCGGCCTCGTCGTGGAAGCGCAGGTTCTCGTGGAGGTAGCGGGAGCCGGCCTCGGCGACGTCCAGGTACTCCTCCTCGCCGGTGAGCAGGTAGGCGGTGGCCATCCCGTACACCAGGCGCGAGATCGTGTCGGTCTCCTGGACCCCGTACACCGCCTTCTCGCCGCTGCTGCGGATCTCGGTGCGGTAGGCGTCGAAGTCCGGTGCGCCGTCGCCGAACTGGGAGCGGCGGTAGAAACCGGCCAGGACCCGCAGCTGGTCGGTCCACCAGCCGGGCGTCTCCTGGGGGTGCGGGCACTGCGGATCGCCGACCACGGTGATCCGGTCGGCCTGGAAGTGCCGGCCCTGCTCACCGGTGTAGACCGGGCCGTAGCTGAACAGCAGCATGCCGGGCACCAGTTGCCGGTCCAGTTCCCCGGTCACGTCGCGGTACGGCGCGCCGAGGTTGCGCAACTGCTGTGCGCAGGTGGCCGGGGTCAGGTGCAGGGTCACCGGGCCGCCGTCCAGGGTGCGCAGCGCGATCCGGTCGCCGGTGTGCTCGACGACGTATCCGGCGACGGTGTCGGAGTAGGAGAAGCCGGGCCCGGCCGGTGGTGTCCAGGTCGCGGTCACGCGGCGGCCCCGTGGGGCCGTGCGGGCCGGTCGATGGCCTCGATCACCGTACGGGCCAGGAGATGGCAGTGCTCGACCGCCCGCGAGGTGATCAGGTCGCCGTCCTGGACCACGTCCTGGTCGCGGTAGACGGCGCCCATGTTGCGCACGTCGGCGACCAGGTTGTTGTGGCAGGTCACCGGGCGGCCGTCCAGCAGGTCCTTGGCCGCCGACATCAGCAGCAGCCCGTGGCAGGAGAAGACCTTCAGGAGGGTCGGTATGCCGAAGGCGCGTCGCATCAGGCGCACCGCGGGGGCGGGCAGCTCCACCTGGTCGCTGTAGCGCAGCCGGTCGGCGACCATGCCGGCCGGCACCACGAGCGCGGACAGCTGGGTCAGTTCGTGGTAGCCCAGTTCCTCCAGGTCACCGTCGACCCGGGTGCGGCCGCGCTTGCCGTGGCCGGAGAACAACAGCGACTCCTGGCCCCACAGCCGGGTCAGCAGCTCCACCCGGGCGCCCTCCTCGGCGAAGCGCCGTTCGAGGTAGGAGATCTCCTCCTCGACGAAGTCGTTCTCCATGAGGATGCCGATGCGCTTGCCGACGAGTCGGCCCGAGGGCAGTGGCTCGATGATTCCCATGTATGGATCCCCGCGTCGGTCGGTGGAGGTGGCGTGGACAGGAGCGTTGACGTGTGGCGTCCGGCCGGTGTCGCGGGCCGGCCGGGTGTCAGGCAGTCAGGAGGTCGATGAGGAGCGGGCCCCGGTGGCAGAGCAGTGCGCCCACCGCGGTGCAGACGTCGTCGGGCTTCTCCACCCGGATCCCCGGCACCCCGAGGGATTCGGCCAGTTCCGGGAAGTGGATGTCGGGGCGGGTCAGGTCGAAGGCCTGGGGGGCGGGAAGGCCCGGTGCGCCAGGAGTACGGGGAAGCCCGGGGGCGCCCTGCTCCCGGCGGTACCGGTCGAGGTTGTCGTCCAGGAGCTGGTAGCGCCCGTTGTTGCAGACGACGAACGTCGCGTCGATGTCGTACCGGGCGGCCGTCCACAGCGCCTGGAGCGTGTACATGCTGGCGCCGTCGCCGGTGAAGCCCACGACTTCCAGATCGGGCCGGGCCAGCTTCAGTCCGAGGGCGCCGGGGATGCCCACCCCGAGCGAACCGCCGCGGGTCTGGAAGTAGGTGCCGGGGATGCGGGGCGGCAGGTGGCGGGTGACCGTGCCCGACGCGGTGAGGGCCTCGTCGAACACGGCCAGCCGGTCCGGGACCCGCGCGGCGAGTTCCCTGACGAAGTGGTCCAGCAGCGAATCGGATTCCGCCGCGGCGACGGTGCGCGGGGGCACGGGACGCGGGACGCGCACCGTGCGGTGGAGGTCCGTGCGGCGCAGTTCCGTGGCGAGCGCGGCCAGGGACCGCTTCGGATCGGCCGCGATGCCCAGGTCGACGGGGAAGTTCTTGGCGATCTCGTAGGCGTCGGCGTCGATATGGACGATCCGCGCACCGTCCCGGAACGGGCTGTCCAGCCTCGGGAAGACCTCGGGGAACACATACGTGCCGACGATCAGCACGGCGTCGGCGCCGCCGGCCACGCCGGCGCTGTCGGCGCCGGACATGTGCCCGAGGGCGCCCCCGTACAACGGGTGTGCGGTGTCGAAGTTGACCTCGGAGGAGTTCACCCCCCACACCGGGGCGCCCAGCAGCTCGGCGACCTCGGTCAGTTCGGCCTGCGCGCCGGAGGCGGCGACGCCGTCGCCCATCAGGATCAGCGGCGCGGACCCCGCTGCGAGCAGGCCGGCCGCCCGGGTCACCTCGCCGGCGTCCGGCGTCGTACGGAAGGAGGGGAGGGGGGTGGCCACGGCGGGCTCGGTGGTGAGCTCCTCCATGACGTCGGCCGGCAGGACCACCGCGACCGGGCCCCTCGGCGGGGTCATGGCGATCTTCACCGCACGGCGCAGGACCCGCAGCAGTGACCGGGCGTCGAGCACCCTGGTGGCGTACTTGGTGACGGGCCGCGCCATGGCCACCAGGTCCGCCGCCATCTGCGCGTCCATGGCGTCGTAGCGGACCCCGGCCTCGCCGACCAGGGCGACCAGGGGGGAGCCGCCCCGCCTGGCCTGGTAGAGCATGCCGACGGCGTTGCCCAGTCCCGTACTGCTGTGCAGCTGGACCAGGCCGGGGCGGCCGGACGCGCGCGCGTAACCGTCGGCCATCGCGACGGCCACGCTCTCGTGCAGCGCGAGGACGTACTCGGTACCGCTGCGGTCCACGAGGTCGAGGAAGCCCTGCTCGACCGTCCCGGGGTTGCCGAACATATGGGTGATGCCGTCCGCCGCCAGCTGCTCGAACAGTGCGGCCTTCGCCGGACGCCCCGCGGATTCACCAGCCATGGCGGCGCAGCCCGTGGTCGAGGACCTCCGTGAGCAGCTTTCCGGCCGGTACGGAGTCGGCGGTCGAGCGGGCCGTGATGAACGGGTGGTCGACGATCACCGACGTCTCCTTGCCCACGTTGCCGTGGAAGGCGCCCTCGGGACCGGTGGCGTCGCGCAGGATGTACTCCAGCGGATACGGCGGCGGACCGATGCAGAAGTCTGTGCCGAGGAAACCGGTGCCGTCCTTGTAGTCGTACTCCTTGGGATGCCCGGTCACGTGCTTGCCCCTCAGCAGGCTCGTCCGGTGCTCGGGGTCCCGGGCGAACGCGAGGGCGGCGACGCCGTAGCACTCGGCGAGGACGGGCTTGTCCTCGCCGGCGAACGCCAGCACGAGCTCGTGCAGCCGCTCGTTGTTCGCCAGGTCCACGATCGGGCCGCTGCCGCCGACGATCACCAGTGCGTCGAAGCCGGACAGCAGGTCCGAGGTGACCGCGGCCAGCTTCCGGTGGTACTCCTCCAGCTCCCTCAGATGGTTCAGGGCGCTGTAGTACGGACGCTCCGGCACCAGGCCGGCCAGTGACAGCGGGTGGTCCAGCCGGCTGGAGGCGTCGAGTTCCCCGGCCCGCTGGGCCATGTCCCGCGTGGTGACGGTGCGGCCCAGCGGCGGGTCGACGTACGACGGGTCGAGGCTGGGCGGCAGCGCCTGGGGCCGCTTCCCGGTGGGAGTCATGAACGTCGTGCGATAGCCGAGGGCATCGAACGCGTCGAGCGGACCGACCAGTTCCTCGCCCCAGTAGCCGTACTCGGACAGCGTCACCAGGATGCGTCTGGACACTCGAGAACTCCCTGCGGTGAATGCGCCCGGGGGGCGGTGCGGATGGATGGGGACCGGAGGAGAGCGAGTCAAGCCCCGGCGTCCGCCCCCCGGCAACACGCGGCCCGCCGTCCGCGGACACTGACCCAAGTTGCCGAGGTCGCAGCCGGTTTCCGCAGGGAGAAGAGGTCCGGGCGTCCCGTCGGTTCTGCTGGTCACAGTCCAGTGAGCCGAGGGAGGCAGGCAGATGAACAGCCGTCTTGCGATCGAGGACGTCTCACCGGTGGTAGACCTCGCGAACGCCCGTGCCAAGGCAGTGGTCGACGAGCGGCTGCCGGTCTCGGCCACGGTGTGGCGCGAGGGGCACGGAGCCCTCGGCGCCGCCGTCCTGTGGTCGGGCCCGGACGGCGCCCTCAGCGAGGTCCCGATGTCCGTGCTCGAAGCGGACAGCGACCGCTGGACGGCGGACGTGGTGGCCGACCGGACGGGCGAGTGGACCTTCCGCATCATGGCGTGGGCCGACCCCTGGGCATCCTGGCTCGGGGCCGTCGAGGCCCGGGTCCGGGACGGCCAGGAGCTCGCCCCGGTGGACCGCGAGGACGGTGCCGCACTGCTGTACCGCGCCGCCGACGTGCTCACCGACACCCTCACCGGTACGGACGCCGCCGGCCCGCTGCCCGGCGCCCGCGTGCTGCGGGGCGCCGACACCCTCTACGCTGCCGCCGCCGCCCTGCGCGCCGCCCGCACCACGGACGCCGCACTGGCGGCACTGTCCGGGCCGGTCCGCGATGTGATGGCGGGCGCGCCGCTGCGCGAAGCGCTGACGCTGGGGCGCGGACACCGGGTGCGGGTCGAGCGGCACCGCGCACTGTTCGGCAGCTGGTACGAGTTCTTCCCCCGCTCCACCGGGGGTCGGGACCTCGACGGCGTCCCCGTGCACGGCACCTTCCGTACCGCCGCACGGGAACTGCCGCGCATCGCGCGCATGGGCTTCGACATCGTCTACCTGCCGCCGATCCACCCGATCGGTGAGGTGGCCCGCAAGGGGCCGAACAACGCCCTCACCGCACAGCCGCACGATGTCGGCTCGCCCTGGGCCGTCGGCTCCCGCAGCGGCGGGCACGACGCGGTCCATCCGCAGCTGGGCACCCTCGCCGACTTCGACGCCTTCGTGGCGGCGGCCGCCGACGCCGGCCTGGAGGTCGCGCTCGATCTCGCCCTGCAGTGCGCCCCGGACCACCCCTGGGTGGACGCGCACCCCGAATGGTTCACCCACCGGTCCGACGGAAGCATCGCCTGCGCCGAGAATCCCCCCAAGATGTACGAGGACATCTTCCCCCTCGACTTCGACAGCGACCCGGAGGGCCTGTTCGCCGAGGTCGTGCGGACCGTACTGTTCTGGGCCGGCCGGGGCGTGCGCGCGTTCCGGGTGGACAACCCGCACACCAAGCCGCCCGGCTTCTGGCACCGGCTGATCGAGACCCTCCAGCGGACCGACCCCGACCTGCTCTTTCTCGCGGAGGCGTTCACCCGCGCCACCGTGCAGCACGGGCTGTCCAAACGGGGCTTCAGCCAGACGTACACCTACTTCACCTGGTGCGACACCCAGCGTGAGCTGACCGACTACCTCACCGAACTGACCGGGGACGCGGCCGCCTGGATGCGGCCGAACTTCTTCGTCAACACCCCGGACATCCTCCCGGACAGCCTCCGGGACGCACCGCCCGCCGCGTTCGCGCTGCGTGCCGCACTGGCCGCCACCCTCTCACCCAGCTGGGGCATGTACGCCGGCTTCGAGCTGTACGAGAACCAGGCGCTGGAGCCCGGCAGCGAGGAGTACCTGGACTCGGAGAAGTACGAACTGCGCCCCCGCGACTTCGCGGCGCACCGGTCCCTGGAGCCATGGATCGGCACGCTCAACCGGCTCCGCCGCGCTCACCCGGCGCTTCAGCAACTGCGCCACCTGCACTTCCACCCGGTGGACAACGACCAGATCCTCGCCTACTCCAAGAGCGATCCGGTCACGGGCGACACCGTGCTGTGCGTCGTCACCCTGAACCCCCTCCGCACCGAGCAGGCCACGGTCCGGCTCGACATGTCCGCCCTGGGACGGGACCCCACGGCGCGCATCAGGGCGACCGAGGAGATCACCGGCCAGACCGTCGAGCTGGGGCCCGCCCTCGACATCAAGGTCGACCCGCAGCAGTCCGTCGCCCACGTCTTCACCTGGAGAGTCCGTTGACCCCGTCACCTCTGCCGCCGCACGGCACCACGAAGCACACCGCAGCGCCCGCCCTCCGCAAGGCGAGCGTGCTGCCCGTCGAGCCGCAGTGGTACAAGCAGGCGGTGTTCTACGAAGTGCTGGTCGGCACCTTCCAGGACAGCAACGGCGACGGTGTCGGCGACCTCTCCGGGCTGCGGCAGCGTCTGGACTACCTGCAGTGGCTGGGCGTGGACTGCCTCTGGCTGCCCCCGTTCTACTGCTCGCCGCTGCGCGACGGCGGGTACGACATCGCCGACTACCGTCTGCTGAGACCGGAGTTCGGCACCATCGACGACTTCGTCGGACTGCTCGACGCCGCCCACCGGCGCGGCATTCGCGTCATCACCGACATGGTCATGAACCACACCAGCGACCAGCACCGGTGGTTCCAGGAGTCGCGGCGCGACCCGGACGGCCCCTACGGCGACTTCTACGTGTGGGCCGACGACGACACCCGCTATGCCGACGCCCGGATCATCTTCACGGACACCGAGACCTCCAACTGGGCCTTCGACCCGGTCCGCAAGCAGTACTACTGGCACCGGTTCTTCTCCCACCAGCCGGACCTCAACTACGAGAACCCCGCCGTGCGCGAAGCCATGCTCGACGCGCTGCGCTTCTGGCTCGACCTGGGCGTGGACGGATTCCGGCTGGACGCCGTGCCGTACCTGTACGCGAAGGAGGGCACCAACGGCGAGAACCTGCCCGAGACCCACGCGTTCCTCAAGACCGTGCGCAAGGTCGTGGACGACGAGTACCCCGGCCGGGTGCTGCTCGCCGAGGCCAACCAGCGCCCCGACGAGATCACCGACTACTTCGGTGACTACTCCGCCGGCGGGGACGAATGCCAGATGGCGTTCCACTTCCCCCTCATGCCCCGCATCTTCATGGCGGTGAGCAACGAGTCGGCCCGGCCCCTGTCCGAGATCCTCGCGAAGACCCCGGCGATCCCGGACACCTGCCAGTGGGGCATCTTCCTGCGCAACCACGACGAGCTGACGCTCGAAATGGTCACGGACGAAGAGCGCGACTCCATGTACAAGCACTACGCCAAGGACCCGAGGATGCGGGCCAACGTCGGCATCCGGCGCCGGCTCGCCACGCTCCTGGACGGCGACCGCAACCAGATCGAACTGTGCACCGCACTGCTGCTGTCCCTGCCCGGATCCCCCGTCCTGTACTACGGGGACGAGATCGGCATGGGCGACAACATCTGGCTGGGCGACCGGGACGCCGTACGCACCCCCATGCAGTGGACTCCGGACCGCAACGCCGGATTCTCCACCGCCGATCCCGGGCGGCTCCACCTGCCCGTACTGATGGACCCGGTGTACGGACACCAGGCGGTCAACGTCGAGAGCCAGCAGCGGGCCGCGGCATCCCTGCTGCACTGGACCCACTCCATGCTGGCGGCCCGGCGCCGCCACCCGGCCTTCGGGCTCGGCGACTTCCAGGAGGTCGCCACCACCAACGAGGCGGCCTTCGCCTATGTGCGCAGCCACACCGCCGAGGACGGCAGCACGGACGTCGTGCTGTGCGTCAACAACCTCTCCCGCCACCCGCAGCCGGTGGGCCTCGACCTCAGCGCCTGGCAGGGAGCCGTGCCCGTCGAGCTGATCGGAGGGGTCGCCTTCCCCCGGGTCGACGGAACTCCCTACCCGCTCACGCTCAAGGGCCGGGGCGTCTACTGGCTTTCGCTCACGTCGGACGGAAGCACCGAGTGACCGTCGACCTCACCACGTTCCAGGAACGACTGGAACACGTGCTGACCGGGTGGCTGCCCTGGCAGCGGTGGTACGGCAGCAAGGGGCGCCCCCTGGACCGGGTCCGCATCGTGCGCACCACCGAATTCGCCGACGCCCTGCGCACCGGCGGGCCGCGCGGCGTCATCCTCCTGCTGCGCACCGGCTTCGCCGACGCGGGAGCCCCCGAGTACTACCAGGTCCCGCTCGGCATCAGGACCGTGATCGGGCAGGAGCTGGAGCCGTACGTCATCGCGGGCCTGGACGATCTGCTGGTCTACGAGGCGGTCGGGGACAACGAACTGGTCGCCGGACTCCTGGACCTGGCCGGGGCGCGGCCCCGCCTGCCGGGGTCCGCCGCGCCCAGCAGGCCACTGGGCGTGGAGCAGAGCAACACCTCGGTCGTGGTCGACGAACGCTACCTCCTGAAGATCTTCCGGCGGATCGGCGCCGGGACCAACCCCGAGCTCGAAGTGCCCCAGGCCCTGGCGCCCACCGCGAACCGGCACATCACGGCGGTACGCGGAGCGGTCGAGGGCGAGCTCGACGGCGAGCCCGTCACCTATGCCACCGTGCAGGACTTCCTGCCCGCGGCGACCGACGGCTGGGCCGCCGCGCTCGACGCCCGGCGCAGCCCGGCCGCCGACAGCTTCGCCCACGACGCCCGGGCCATGGGCGAGGCCCTGGCGCGCGTGCACCACGACCTCGCGGAGCAGCTCGGCACCCGGCCCACCGGGCCCACCGAGCTCGCCCTGCTGGCCGACCGGTTCACCGTGCTGCTGGACTCCGCGGTCCGGCGCGTCGACGCCCTGCGCCCCTTCCGGACACCGCTGCGCTCCGCCTTCGCCCGGCTGACCGGGGTGACTTCGGCGCCGCCCGCTCAGCGCGTGCACGGTGATCTGCACCTGGCGCAGATGCTGCGGTCGTCCGGGCGGTGGATGCTCGTGGACTTCGAGGGGGAGCCCCAGCTGCCGATGACCGAACGCGTCGCCCGCCATCTGCCCCTGCGTGACGTGGCGGGCATGCTCCGCTCGTTCGACTACGCGGCGCAGTCCTCCACCGGTTCCTCCAGCGGTTCCTCCACCGGGGCGTCGGCCTGGTCCGGCGTGTGCGGCGACGCCTTCTGCGCGGGATACGCGCGGGTGTCGGGCCAGGACCCCCGGCAGTACAGCGTGCTGCTGCGGGCCCACGTTCTGGCCAGGGCCATTCACGAATTGATGTACGAAATAGACAACCGGCCGGAGCGGGCCCCGCTTCCACTTCAATCAATAGGACGACTCGTGGCCGAATGCGGCACTACCGTCGGAGAACACACATGGTGAAGCAGGAACGCGCCGTGCGGACCAGGAATACCGTAATCATGGCAGCGGCTGCGGAATTCTACGAGCACGGGTACCAGGGAACCTCGCTCTCCCGGATCTCCAAAGCCGCCGACATGTCCATGGGGGCGGTGACCTTCCACTTCGCGACCAAGGACGAACTGGCGGACGCGGTCCGGGAGCGCGGGGCCGCAGCCACCGCGGCGGCGGTGACGGAGGTGTCGGGCCGGCCGACACCGGCCCTGTACCGGGGAGTCGGCCTGACGGTGGTCCTGGCCCGGCTCCTGGAGGACGACCTGGCCGTACGGGCCTCGGCCCGCCTCGAACGGGAGAACGCCGGGACCGTGCCCGCCTGGTCGTCGCTCTGGCAGCCCGAACTGCACAGACTGCTCGCCGGAGCGCAGGACCACGACGCGCTGCGGCACGGCACGGACCTGGGCACGGTCACCTCGCTGGCAGCCCACCTGCTTGCCGGGGCGGAGGCGCACGTGCGCTGCCAGGGCGAGGCAGGGGCCGGGGCGCGGCAGGGCGCGGCCGTGCAGCTCGCCCAGATATGGGAGCTGGTGCTGCGCGGAATCTCCCTCCGTCCGGAGGAGGACGGCCGCGGCTCCGGCACGGCACGGGGGAGTTCCGCAGAATTGCCCAAGTAGGTGAGGATCAAGCTTTCGGCACCCTGATTCCGGGTGGCGTTGCATATCTTCATCTCATGAATTCCACTCCTGCCCGGATAACCAAAGCGGTCATTCCAGTGGCTGGTCTCGGTACGCGCTTCCTCCCGGCGACCAAGGCCACCCCCAAGGAAATGCTCCCGGTGGTGGACAAGCCGGCGATTCAGTACGTCGTCGAGGAAGCGGTCTCCGCCGGGATGAGCGACGTGCTCATGGTGACGGGGCGCAACAAGCGCCCGCTGGAAGACCACTTCGACCGGAACTACGAGCTCGAGGAGACGCTGCGCCGCAAGGGCGACAACGACAAACTCGAGCGCGCGTGCGCCCCCACCGACCTGGGTGACATCCACTACGTCCGCCAGGGGGACCCCCTCGGCCTGGGGCACGCGGTGCTCTGCGCCGCCCCGCACGTCGGGCACGAGCCCTTCGCCGTCCTGCTCGGCGACGACCTCATCGACCCCCGCGACCCGCTGCTGAGCCGGATGACCGAGATCCGCGCACAGTACGGCGGGAGCGTCGTGGCCCTGATGGAGGTCGACCCCGGCCAGATCCATCTGTACGGCTGCGCCGCGGTGGAGCGGACCGCGGACGGCGACACCGTACGCATCACCGATCTGATCGAGAAGCCGGCTCCGGGGGAGGCCCCGAGCAACTACGCGGTCATCGGCCGCTATGTCCTGGACCCGGAGATCTTCGACGTGCTGCGCGGGACCGAGCCCGGACGCGGTGGTGAGATCCAGCTGACGGACGCGCTGCGCGAACTGAGTACGGGGACCATGGGCGGACCGGTGCACGGTGTGGTGTTCTCCGGACGCCGTTACGACACCGGTGACCGGGCCGACTATCTGCGCGCCACCGTGCGGCTGGCCTGTGAACGCAAGGACCTCGGGCCCGAGTTCCGGTCGTGGCTGCACGCGTTCGTGGCCGCCGACACCGGTGGCAGGCCCGACATTGCTGCCGGCCCCGGTCTGCTCCGGCCGGCCGCCTGATCACGACGGCCGGGTGTGCAACCGGGGAGATGCCCAGTTGCACACCCGCCGTACGGGTGCCTCTTCGGGAAGTTGCCAAGGTCGTCCCGGGCAGCCGTCGCAGTAGAACATACCGAACGTTCTTTACGTAACGTGTTTCCCGTCGCACCGCCGTCGCTTCGGCAGGAGCGACGGCCGGCCTCACCGTTCTCCAGCCCTTGGGGGTGCATTCAGCATGGCCACCACCACTCGTCCGGACACCCCGCCGCAGTCCTGCCCGGAGGTCCGGGCGCGGGCAGCGGTCTCGCCGCAAGCGCCTTCGTACCAGGTCCCGTTGGGTGTGCTGCTGGCTGCGGACTCGCCCCGGACGACGGGAGAGAACCTCGCGCACGCCCGCACCCTCGCGGCGAGTGAGACCGCGCTCCCGCCGATCCTCGTGCACCGCCCCACCATGCGGATCATCGACGGCACGCACCGGGTACGTGCGGCCATCCTGCGCCAGCAGGCCGTGATCGAGGCGCAGTTCTTCGACGGAACGCCCGAGGAGGCCTTCGTCCTTGCGGTCGAGTCCAACACCACCCATGGTCTGGCACTCACCCTCGCGGACCGGACGGCAGCCGCCGCCCGGATTCTGATCACCCACCCTCAGTGGTCGGACCGGGCCGTCGCCGCCCGGACCGGGCTCGCGGCCAAGACGGTCGGCGCACTTCGCCGGCCCCTGCCGCAGCAGGCCGCGCCCGCCTCACCCCCGCCCGTGACCGCGCCGGCCCCGCCACCGGCCCCGCCCGCGGTCGTGGTCGTGGATCAGGCCCCGGCTCCCGTCGCGGCCCCGGAACCGGCTCCGACCGCATCGGCCCCGCCCGCACCGGCCGCATCCGGAACCGCCCGCATAGGCCGGGACGGGCGGATCCGTCCGTTGAGTACCGCGGAGGGCCGGCGCGAGGCCGCCCGGCTGATCGCCGCAGACCCCGGCGCCTCGCTGCGTCAGATAGCGCGGCGGGCCGGAGTCTCGGCGGGCACGGTGCGCGACGTGCGTCGGCGGGCCGGGCTGGGCGAGGACCCGGTGCCGCCGAGGATGCGCGAGCGCGAACCGGCAGTGTCCGCACCGGACCCGCCCGCTGCCCCCGGCCCGCGGGTGGACCTCGACTCGCTCGTCAGGAACCTGTGCCGGGACCCCGCGCTGCGGCAGAGCGACAACGGACGTCTGCTGCTGCGGATGCTCGACCTGCACGTGGCCGGCACCCGTGACCTTCCGCGGATCCTTGCCGCGGTTCCCGCACACCGCGCCGGCCTGGTCGCGGCCGCCGCGACCGAGTGCGCGAGGGCCTGGCAGGAGATGGCGGCCCGGCTGCGCCCGCCGTCGTAGCACTCCGCAGGCCGGGCCGGCCACCACGCTTCCCCCCATGGAAGAACCCCGAAGTAGAAGCACCACGAGAGGACTCTCAAAACATGTCGGTCGTCGACGAAGTACAGACTTCCTCTGCGCAAGGAGACCCAGCGCCCACACGGATGACCGGGCGCATGCGCCTGGTTCTCGTCGTGCTGCTGGTGGCGCAGTTCATGCTGGCAGTGGACTTCTCCATCCTGAACGTGGCTCTGCCCGTCATCGGTGAGGGGCTCGGCTTCTCCCTGTCGAATCTGCAGTGGATCGCGACGGCGTTCGCCCTCAGTGCAGCCGGATTCACGCTGCTCTTCGGGCGGGTCGCGGACCTGTTCGGCCGTCGCCGGCTGTTCATGCTCGGCCTCGGCCTGCTGGGCCTCTCCTCCCTGGTCGGTGGCCTTTCCACCTCCCCGGAGATGCTGCTGATCGCCCGTGTCGCCCAGGGCCTCGCCACCGCGATGGTGACGCCCGCGGGTCTGTCACTGCTGACCACGTCCTTCCCCGAAGGGCCGCTCCGCGACCGGGCGCTCGGCCTGAACGGCGCCCTGATGTCGGCCGGTTTCACCACCGGCGCGATCCTGGGCGGTGTGCTCACCGACCTGCTGTCGTGGCGCTGGGCGTTCTTCATCAACGTCCCCGTAGCCCTGGCGGTGCTGCTGATCGCGCCCAGCGTGATCAAGGAGTCGCGTCCCGCGGTGCGCCCGAAGCTCGATGTGCCCGGCGCCGTGTCCGTCACCGTCGGTCTGCTGGCCCTCGTCTTCGGCCTCACCCAGGCCGGTGAGCACGGCTGGGGCTCGCCGACCGCGCTCATCTCGATGGCCGTCGGCGTGGTGCTGCTGATCGTCTTCTACGCGGTGGAGAGGCGTTCCCCGTCGCCGCTGGTCCCGGTCAGCGTCCTCAAGCGCCGTACGGTCGCCTGGGGCAACATCGCGGGACTGCTCGCGTTCATCACCGAGACCTCCCTGGTCTTCCTGATGACGCTCTACCTCCAGGAAGTCCTCGACTTCACCCCGCTGACGGCCGGTCTGTCCTTCGGCGTGCTGGGTGTGGGCACGGTCATCGGTGGTTCGCTGGCCGCCAAGGTCATCGAGAGGATCGGCACCAAGGCCACCCTGATCACCGGTGGTCTGCTCCAGGCAGCCGCCACGATCGCCCTGTTCTCGCTGGGCGACGACCGGGCCTGGGTGTGGATGCTGCTGGTCGGGACGTTCCTCGGCGGCATCGGCAACATGCTGGTCATCGTCGGCTTCATGGTCACCGCCACCTCCGGTCTGCCGGACCACGAGCAGGGCATGGCGACCGGCCTGGCCACCATGACCCAGCAGGTCGGCATCACGATGGGCACGCCCATCATGTCCGCCGTCGCCACCGGCCACATGGGTGGCCGGACGGGGTCGGACGCCGTACTCAGCGGTGTCGGGATCGCCGTCCTCGTCAACGGGGCGCTCGTGCTGCTCGGGGTCGTACTCGCCGCCGTCTTCCTGCGCGGCAAGAAGGCAACGGCCCGCGTCTGACCCGCCCCTGCCGTGCGGTGAGACCGCCGGCCCGACGGCCACGGGACCGGCGGGGCGTTCCCCCCACGCCCCGCCGGTCCCGCCCGTTCCCGTACCAGCACGCACAGGAAAGAGCACCGATGGATCTCCAGCTCGCCGGAAGGGTCTACCTCATCACCGGTGTCAGCGCCGGCATCGGCGAAGCCACCGCCAGGCTCCTGGCCGAGGAGGGCGCCCACGTCGTCGGGACCGCTCGCCGCACCGACGGCCTCGACCTCGGCCCCGGAGTGACCGCGGTCCGGGCCGACGCCCATGACCCCGACACGGGGCGGCGCGTGGTCGCCGAGGCGCTCGAACGGCACGGACGCCTGGACGGCCTCGTCAACAACGTCGGCGGGCTCAGCTCCCGCAGCGGCTTCCTGGACGTGACGGACACCCAGTGGCAGGAGGGGTTCGACCTCAACTTCCACTCCCATGTACGGATGACCAGGGCGGCCCTGCCCGCGCTACTGGCCTCGGGAGCGGGCAGCCTGGTCCATGTGGCCAGCGAGGCAGCCCGGTTCCCGGACGCCCCGCTCGTCGACTACGCCGCCGCGAAGACGGCGTTGTTGTCGCTCTCCAAGTCCCTGACCGCCGAGTTCGGCCCGCAGGGCGTCCGTTCCAACATCGTGTCGCCCGGCCCGACCCGTACCGCCCTGTTCGACGCTCCCGGCGGTTTCGCCGACCAGCTCGCCGAACGGTTCTCGCTCCCCGCCGACCAGGCCGTCGACCACTTCGTGCGGCAGGAGCGCAAGCTGCCCAGCGGCAGGATCGGCGCCCCGGACGACGTCGCCCGCGTCATCGCGTACCTGCTCTCGCCCCTCGCCTCCCAGGTGACCGGCTCGGAATGGGCCGTGGACGGCGGGGCACTGCGCCAGATCTGATCCCATCCGCTGCTCAGCCCCCGGCAGGCAAGGACAACGATGACAAAGACTCTCAGCCCGCCCGCCTCCGGCCGGGCCCCCGCAGCGACCGGCCACGCGCACACGGACACCGTGCGTACGGACACCGGGATGGGGACCGAGACCGAGGCCGAGCGCAACGCGCGGTTCGAACGCGACATGCTGGGCCACCGCGACCAGATGTACGCGACGGCGCTGCGCCTGAGCCGCCACCCGTGCGACGCCGAGGACCTGGTCCAGGAGACCTTCACCAAGGCGTTCCGCTCCTTCCACCAGTTCCGCGACGGCACCAATCCAGGGGCCTGGCTCTACCGGATACTGACCAACACCTTCATGACCTCGTACCGCAAGAAGCAGTCGGAACCGGGGTGGGGCAGCGCCGACGCCGACGGCGACCGCTTGCTCGTCCGCGCCGCAAGTCACACGTCGGCCGGCCTGCCGTCCGCCGAGTCGGAGGTCCTGGACGCCATTCCGGACCCCGCCGTGCTGGCCGCGCTGCAGGCCATACCGGACTACTTCCGCACGGTGGTGCTGCTCGCCGACGTCGAGTGCCTGACGTACCAGGAGATAGCCGAGCGGCTGAACATTCCGCACGGCACCGTCACCTCGCGCCTGCACCGGGGCCGCGGCCGGCTGCGCTCCCTGCTCACCCCCTATGCCCGGGAACGCGGTCTGCCGCCGGCGCGGCGCTCCGGCGCCGGCTCACCCCCGCGGAAGGAGAAGTAGGTGCCGCTCGCCCTCTTGGCCCTGGCACTCGGCGCGTTCGGGATCGGGACCACCGAATTCGTCATCGTCGGCCTGCTGCCGGAACTGGCAGCCGATTTCTCGGTGTCCGTCCCGAGCGCCGGAATGCTCGTCACCGGATACGCCCTCGGGGTGGTGGCCGGAGCTCCCCTGATGACCGCCCTGGGCTCGCGGCTGCCCCGCAAGACCATGCTCGTCCTGCTGATGGGTGTGTTCATCGCGGGCAACCTGCTCTGCGCGCTCGCGCCCACCTACGCACTGCTCATGACGGGCCGTCTGGTGGCCGCCCTCACCCACGGCGCGTTCTTCGGCATCGGATCCGTCGTCGCGGCGAACCTGGTGGCACCGGCGAGGAAGGCCAGCGCCATCGCCCTGATGTTCATCGGGCTGACCGTCGCCAACGTCATCGGCGTCCCCCTGGGCACCCTGCTGGGCCAGAGCTTCGGCTGGCGCTCCACGTTCTGGGCCGTCACCGCGTTCGGCGTCGTCGGGATCCTCGGCATCATCGCCCTGGTGCCTCCCCAGCCGCAGGACAGCACCGGAGGGATCCGCAGCGAGCTGGCGGTCTTCCGGCGGCCGCAGGTATGGCTGGCCCTCGGCATGACGACCCTCGGGTTCGGGGGTGTCTTCGCCTCGTTCACCTATCTCGCGCCGATGATGACGGACGTCGCGGGCTTCTCCTCGGGCGCGGTCGCCTGGCTGCTCGTCCTGTTCGGTGTGGGCCTGTGCGCCGGCAACCTGATCGGGGGAAGGGTCGCCGACCGGGCCCTGATGCCCAGTCTGTACGTGATCCTCACCCTGCTCGCGCTGGTGCTCGCGGCCTTCGTCTTCACCGCCCGCGCGCCCGTCCCGGCCGCGATCACCATCGCGGTGTTCGGGGCGGTGGGGTTCGCCACCGTGCCGCCGCTGCAGATGCGGGTCATGCAGAAGGCCGAGGGCGCCCCCGCCCTCGCCTCCGCCGCCAACATCGCGGCGTTCAACCTGGGCAACGCCCTCGGCGCCTGGCTCGGCGGCCTCGCCGTCACGCACGGCCTGGGATACACCGCGCCGAACTGGATCGGTGCGGTGCTGGCCGCCGCGGGCCTGGTCCTTGCCGTGCTGTCGGGGCGGCTCGACCGCCGTACCGCACGCCGTACGCGCGAGTCCGAGGACGCCTCCTCCACCACGTACGCGACCGTCTGACGGGCTGTCCGCAGGCCCGCGGTCATCCCGCAGGTCCTGCCCGCCCTGTTCATCGTCATCCGTAACGACTCGTCCTCCGTAACGACTCTTCATCCGTAACGACTGAAACCCGAGGTATACGGCCATGAGTGGTATCGATCGCCGGCGCATGCTGGGCAACAGCGCGGCCGTCGTCGGCGGAATCGCCGCGGCGTCCGTCCTGGTGGAACCGGCCTCGGCCGCCCCCGCCGCGAAGGGGCCCGCCGCGAAGGGGGCGAAGGTGGCCCCCACCGACCCGAGGTACCCGTTGCTGACCACCGGCAACAACCAGCGCTTCGTCGCACGTCCCGACTACGTGGCCCTCATCAGGTCGTCGGCCGACGCCGAGCAGGCCCTGCGCACCGCCTACCGGGACGGCAAACGGGTCTCGGTGCGCAGCGGCGGCCACTGCTTCGCCGACTTCGTCTGCAACCCCGAGATAGAAGTCATCCTGGACTTCTCCGAGATGACGGACGTGGGGTACGACCCCGGGTTCCGCGCCTTCTACGTGGAGCCGGGCGCCCGGCTGATGAACGTGTACGAGGCCCTCTACAAGGGCTGGGGCGTCACCGTCCCCGGAGGCATCTGCTACAGCGTCGGAGCGGGCGGCCACATAGCCGGCGGCGGATACGGTCTGCTCTCCCGCGCCCACGGCCTGGTCACCGACCATCTGTACGCCGTGGAGGTCGTCGTGGTCGACGACCGGGGCCGGGTCCGTACCGTCGTCGCCACCCGGGAGGAGGACGACCCCAACCGTGACCTGTGGTGGGCCCACACCGGCGGCGGCGGGGGCAACTTCGGCCTCGTCACCCGGTACTGGTTCCGCTCGCCGGGGGCCACCGGGTCCGAACCGTCCGACCAGCTGGTCTCACCGCCCTCGAAGGTGCTCGTCAGCGCCCTGGACTTCTCCTGGGACCAGCTGACCGAGACGAGGTTCGCCCGGCTGCTGAAGAACTTCGGCGCCTGGCACGAGCAGCACAGCTCGCCCGACTCCGAGTACCGCCACCTGAGCAGCCTCTTCAACGTCAGCTCCAAGGCGCACGGCAGCATCGGCATGTTCACCCAGGTCGACGCGGACCGTCCGAACGCGCGCAAGCTGCTCGACGACTACAACCGGGCGATCACCGCGGGTACCGGCATCAAACCCAAGGCCCTCACCCGGGCCACCGGCGAACTCCCGCCGATGCCGCAGCTGGCCGAGCCGAAGGAGATGCCCTGGCTGCAGGCGACCCGGCTGGTCGGCACGAACAACCCGACGATCACCAACCCGACGTCGCGGGGCGCGCACAAGTCCGCGTACATGCGCAAGAACTTCACCGACCAGCAGATCGCCGCGCTCTACAAGCACATGTCCCGCCCCGACTTCGACAACCCGGACACCATGCTCGTGCTGTTCTCGTTCGGCGGTCAGGTCAACGCACTGGCCCCGGACGCCACGGCGAACGCGCAGCGCAGCTCCGTCTTCAAGATGTGCTTCCAGACGTTCTGGGAGGACGAGAGCGAGGACGACTTCTATCTCGGCTGGGTCCGCGACCTGTACGAGGAGTTCTTCGCCAGGACCGGCGGCGTGCCGGTCATCGGTGACTCCACCGACGGTTGCTACATCAACTACCCCGACCGGGACCTTTCCGACCCGCGGCACAACCGTTCGGGCGTGCCCTGGCAGACCCTTTACTACAAGGAAAACTATCCGAGGCTGCAGCAGGTGAAGCGGCGCTGGGACCCGTCCGACTTCTTCCGCCACTCGTTGTCCATCAAGCCCGCAAAGGACTGACCAGCAGGAACTCCGGCCCCAGGGGCGTCTGCCGCGCAAGCGGCAGGCGCCCCTTCCGCATGTCCGGACCCGTCCCGGGCGGCCGCACTGTGCAAGTTGGGCCGGGCTCGGGTTGACCCAAAGATAGCTCACGGAAAAGATACTTCTCATCGGCAAGGGAACGCCGGAAGCGGAGCTCCCCACCGAACAATCACTCAAGTCCCGCTGCGTACAAAGCAAGTGACGAGGCATCAGAACTCAGCCCCGCCGGCCGCAGCGAAAAGCGCTCCTCCGTGCCACCGCCGGCCCAGGGCCGGGCACGCCTGTTCTGCTCAGTGCTCCTCTCCTCAGCAAAGGAAGCCGTCATGCGGTCTGTCGCAGTCGTTCTCGGTACCCGTCCCGAAGCCATCAAGCTGGCGCCGGTCATCCAGGCGCTCCAGGAGGATCCCCGCTTCGATCCAGTCGTCATCTCCACCGGTCAGCACCGGCAGATGCTCGACGACACGCTGGACGCCTTCGGGCTCAAGCCCGACCTCGACCTCGAGATCATGGCGCCCAAGCAGACGCTCTCCCAGGTCACCTACCGCTCGCTGCGCGGCCTCGGCGAGTACTTCCGGGAGTCCACGGTCGACGCGGTCCTGGTCCACGGCGACACCGCGACCACCCTCGCCGCGGCCCTCTCCGGCTTCCACCACCAGATTCCCGTCGTCCACATCGAGGCCGGCCTGCGCAGCGGTGAGCTCGGCTCGCCGTTCCCCGAGGAGGGCAACCGCCGGATCGTCGGCCAGCTCGCCGGCCTCCACCTCGCACCGACCCCGGGCAACCGGACCAACCTGCTCCGGGAAGGCATCGCCGAGGAAACCATCGTCGTCACCGGAAACACCGTCATCGACGCGCTCCAGTGGGCGAGCGGCAGATCGGAGAGCTACGGCGACCCCGCACTGGACGACCTCGACACCGACCCCCGGCGCGTGGTCCTCGCCTCGGCCCACCGCCGCGAGGCATGGCCGCACCTGACCCAGATCGGCAAGGCGCTGGTCGCCATAGCCGAGGAGCCCGACGTACGGGTGGTGGTGCCGCTGCACCGCAACCCGGCAGTCCGTGAGGCGCTCATCCCGGTCATCGGCAACCACCCGAACATCACCGTCGTCGACCCGCTGCCCTACCTGAGCTTCTGCAAGCTCATGGGACGCGCCGACATCATCGTCTCGGACAGCAGCGGCTCACAGGAGGAAGGGCCCGCACTCGGCAAGCCGACGCTGGTCCTCGGCAACGTCACCGAGCGCTCCGAAGCCGTCGTCGCCGGCACCGCGTGCCTGGTGGGCACCGCCACCGACGGCATCGTCAGCGCCGCCACCCGACTGCTGCGCGACAAGGACGAGTACCTGCGGATGGCCACCGCGGCCAACCCCTACGGCGACGGCTGCGCCACGGCACGCACCGTGGGCGCCATCGCGCACTACTTCGGCGACGGCCCCGCGGTGGAGCCGTTCGTCCCCGGCACCGCCGTCGACGACATCGCCGCGGAGCTCGCCCGTTCCATGGACCTGGCCGAGGTGTGATGCCCGGCGCCCCACGAGGGCGCACCACCACCGCCACCACACCGCCACCGACTGCTGCGACCCGACCCGACCCGACCCAATCCGATCCAATCCGATTCAGAAGGGGACTCCCCGTGCAGGACAGCGACCTCAACACCGTGAGCACACTGAACTTCACGGGGAAGCACATCGAAGCGCTCCTCGTCCGCAACGCCAAGGACTTCCCCGTCCAGGGCCGGACCCTCGTCGTCAACATCGGAGCAACACCCGCCCCGCTCGCCCGGACACCGCGCACGAGCATTCCGCCGCTGTCCTCCACCGTCCTCGTCGACACCCGTGTTCAAGAGGCACAGGCACTCGTCCTGCTGCGGATCAACGACGAGTCCGCAGCGGTGGAGGACATCGTGGGGGAGCCGGGCTGGCACCTGCTGGGCGACCTCCTCGGTGACGCCCCGGCCACGGACCCGGACCCCGGCACCGGCGGGCGGCCCTTCCCCAGGGACACCCCGCTGTGGAAGGGCCCCCAGGACGACGCCGGGGTGATCGCCCTCGACCCCGGCCGGCTGCTGGGGGAGAGCATCGCCCCGCCGCGCGAGACACCGTTCCAGGTGAAGGTCAACCTCTGGTACGCCCCCGCCGGCACCGACTGCGCCATCCACAACCAGCACGACTTCATCGAGGTCCACACCCAGGTACTGGGCACCGGCCGGATGCAGAAGTTCACGGATCAGGACCACAGCACCCTCTACGAGGACGTGCTGATGAGTCCGGGCTACACGACCCCCGACCCGTTCTGCGACACCGCCCCCGACGGCACGTTCCGCTACCCCTGGCACCAGTACCGCGCCGACACCGACTGCGTCTGGCTCGCGGTCGAGTACCACGCTCCCGCCCCGACGCACTGACCCCGGCGCACCCCTCTTCTTCGCTTCTCGTACATCGCACACACCCACACCCCGGCCCTCCCGGGGCCGACCGAAACCTCTGAGGAGAACACCATGACCGCCAACGACGCCTCCAGCCTCCGCGCCCCGAAGTTCACCCCGGAACTGGTGGCCGACCAACTGCGCGACGGCTACTGGCTGGAGGCCCCGGACCTCGACAACGACAACAAGCCGGACCTGTTCGGCTACGGGCTGCGCCTGGGAGAGATCTACTGGTACCAGAACGACGACAAGTGGACCCGCCGCCTGGTCGCCGACAAGATCAAGATGCCGGTCGGCGCCGACTTCGCCGACGTCAGCGGCAACGGCCACTCCGACATCATCGTCTGCTACGACCTCTACGGGCCCATCGGCACCATCCACGACGCCAACACGTCCGGCGGCAAGATCGACTGGCTGGAGAACCCCGGCAGCCCGGACAAGGACGAGTCCCGCTGGAAGCGGCACTACGTGGGGCGCGCGACCGGAATGCACCGGCTGCGGGCCGGCTACTTCACCCAGACCGAGCGGCTGGAGATCATAGGCCTGCCGATTGTCGCCAAGGAGGACGTCCACGCGGTCCTGCCGATCGTCCTGTTCACCCAGCCCGACGACGTACACACAGCCGAGGAATGGCCGATGACGGTCATCGACGACAGCCACTTCCGCATGATTCACGGCGCGGAGAAGAAGAAGGGCCTGGTCCCCGGCTCCGAACTGGAGTCACTGCTGCTCGCCTCGGACGAGGGAGTCAGCTGGCTGCACTTCGACGAGGTCAAGAAGGAATGGGTCCGCAAGCTCATCGGCACCGGCGAGCTCACGCAGTTCGAGCAGACCGGCTTCCGCGGCAGCGGTGACCTCAACGCCGGGCGCATGGGCGACGACCCGATGGCGTACGTCGCCGCGGTCGAGCCGTTCCACGGCAACACGGTGGCCGTCTACACCAAGGCCACCGACGGGCCGGCCGGCGAGGTCGAGTGGAACCGCGTTCTGCTCGACGTGTACGGAGACCCCAACGAGAACGGCGAGGGCCCCGGGCACCAGATCGTCTGCGCCGACTTCGACGGCGACGGCGAGGACGAGTTCCTCGTGGCGCTGCGCGGGCCGTGGCCGTGGCAGGGCGTCATGTACTACAAGGCCATCGACCTCAAGAACGGCGTCTGGGCGAAGTGGCGGGTCTCCGACGACTCCGTCGCCCGGATCGCGACCGCCGACTTCAACGGTGACGGCCGGCTCGACTTCGCGACGATCGCGTACTCGGTCCAGAACTACTACGTCGCCAAGGAAGCCAAGCTCATGGTCTACCGCAACGAGATCGACCCGCAGTAGAGGCACCGGGGCGGCCGTCCCCGACGGCCGCCCCGCCCCTCCCTCTCCGCTCCACCCCAAGACTTCCTCTGCTTCACCCTCCGCCCCACCCTCCGCTTCCTCCCGTGCTGATCTCCGGAAGGCCATGCCGCCATGACTTCGTACACTCCCACCCCGGCCCGTGCAGCAGCTTCGTCCAAGGCGAAACCAGCCAAGCCGCCCAAACTGCCCTCCCTGACCGGCCTGCGGTTCTTCGCGGCCCTGATGGTGTTCTTCTTCCACTCCTCGCTGATGGACTCCCCGATCCCGCCGAACAACCCGATCAACCCGTTCGCCGACCACGGCATCGCCGACGCCTACGAGACGCTGTTCAGCAAGGCCGGCTATCTGGGGGTCTCCTTCTTCTTCGTACTCAGCGGATTCGTGCTCGCCTGGGCCGCCAAGCCGGGGGAGCGGACGACAGCCTTCCTGCGACGCCGGCTGATGAAGATCTTCCCCAACCACCTCGTGGTGGCCACCGTCTCACTGGTGCTGTTCGCCGGAGCCGCCATCTCCAGCGTCGGTGACTGGCTCCCCAACCTGCTGCTGATACACACGTTCTTCCCGCAGCCGGGCATCAACCTCAGCATCAGCCCGCCGAGCTGGTCCCTCGGCAGCGAGCTCCTGTTCTACATGCTCTTCCCGCTGCTGATCGTCCCGATCCGCAAGATCGCCGAGAAGCGACTGTGGACCTGGTCCGGCCTGATGATCCTGGGCATGGTGGGCGTCCAGCTGATCACCCAGTTCCTCATCCCCGCCACCCCGAAGTCCGCCATCACGCCCATCTCCGACATGCAGTTCTGGTTCGGCTACCTCTTCCCGCCCGGCCGCGTCTTCGAGTTCGTCCTCGGCATCCTGCTGGCACGCATCGTCGCCTCGGGCCGCTGGCCGCGTGCCATCGGCATGCGCGTCTCGCTCGTCCTGACCGTCATCGGTTACGGTGCCGCGCTCCTGCTGCCCTTCCAGTACGGCTTCGTCGTCGCCACCATCATTCCGGTCAGCGCGCTCGTGTGCTCCGTCGCCGCCGCCGATGTGGCCGGCCGCGAGACCAGGCTCAAGGGCCGGGTCATGCAGTTCCTCGGCGAGGTCTCCTTCGGCTTCTACCTCGTCCAGGGCGTCACGATCTTCTACCTGCGCTCGCTGCTGGGCGAGAGCACCTACAGCGTCCCCGCCGCGATCCTCCTGATCCTCGGGTTCCTCGCCGCCTCGCTGCTCGGCGGCTGGCTCCTCTACCGGTACGTCGAGATGCCCGCCATGCGCCGCTGGAGCCGCAGCCGCAAGCAGGCCCCCGCGGCCCCCACCGCATCGACGCCCCTCGCCGCACCCGCCACCCCGCTCTCCGCATCCGCATCCGCATCCGACGACGACAACCAGCCCCAGGACCTCGTCCTGACCGCGCCCCGCTCCTGACCATCCGCACCCCAGGAGGCACACCATGCCGATCGTCCGCACAGAGGGAACCGAGGTGCACTACCGCACCGAAGGAACCGGCCCCGGCCTCCTTCTCGTCCACGGCTCCACGGCCGACTCCGAAGCCAACTTCGCCGCCCTGCGGCCCTACTTCACCGACCACCACACGGTCATCACCGCCGACTACTCGGGCAGCGGATCCACCGCGCTGCCCGAGGGCGGGGAGCTCGGCCTGGATCTGGTGAGCGCCCAGATGGCAGCCGCGGCCCGCGCCGCGACCGACGGCCCCGTCGACGTCGTCGGCGTCTCCCTCGGCGCGGTGGTCGCCGCAGCCCTGGCCGCGGAGCACCCCGCTCTCGTACGCCGCCTGGTGCTGGTCGGCGGCTGGGCCCGCAACGACGACCCGCGCCAGCGGCTGATGTTCGGCCTCTGGCGCAGCCTCGCCGACCTCGACCGGGACGCCTACCAGCGGTTCATCACCCTGCTGGCACTCTCCCCCGAGACGCTGTCCGGCCTGGACGACGAGACGATCGCGACGCTCGCCGCAGCGGCCGAACCGTCCGAGGGAGCCCGCCGCCAGATCGACCTGGACCTCGTGGCCGACATCCGAGAACGCCTGGCCGAGATCCGGGCGCCAACACTGGTCATCGGCGCGACACAGGACCAGGTCGTCCCCGTCGCCCACGCCCGCGAACTGCACGCCGGCATCGAGGGGAGCCGCTACGAGGAGATCGACAGCGGACACAACGTCCTGTACGAGAGAGGAAAGGAGCTCGCCGATCTGATCACCGAATTCCTGGACTGACCGGGACACACAGCCGGGAGGGTCCGGCGGCCTACGGGCCGCCGGACCCTCCCGGCTGCTCTCGGTGCGGCGGTCCCGACCCCGGTCAGTGCTGAACGTCGCGCCTGTCCCTGAAGGCGGGCCGTGAGTTTGCCCGACCGCGACGGCCACCCACCACCAGGAACCAGCGGGGCCCGATCACCATGACGACGTCGGGCATTTCGGGTGACAGGTCATGTGATTCGTTCAGGTACAGGCTGTTGCCTGGCCTGCGCGGTGTTGCCCAACAGTGTGGGTTGACCGGACCCGTGAGCGCCCACCGGTGACTGAGGGGACATCAGCCACCGAACGGAACCCCCGGGACAAGCTGGCGCCGAACAGCCCGCGGGGGCCACGGCAACCCCAACGCAGATCAGCCCCGGTCCTACTGCTTTCGACAGCAGGCGAGGACAACCGGCTGACTGAGGCCGAAGCGGGGCGAGTCCGCCGAGGACCGGAGCGCTTGCGCGAGGACCGCAGGCCCTCCCGAACGGCGTGCCGGTTGAGCGACTCCTTGCATTGCGTATAGAGGGCGCAGCCCCCGCAAGTCGTTGACCTGCGTAAACGAGTAGTAGATCGGCATCCTACGATGCCTATATCGGCATCCTAGGATGCCGATCCATGACGCCAGTGGTCATGTCGCCTACGGTCATCGAAGGAACCGGAAGGTTCTTTCGATGACCACACGCGACATGTCGTCTGCGGTAATGTCCGATTTCACAGGGGAGGCCCAGATCGGGGGGCGTAAGTGCCAAAGGAACGGCGCGGCAGGCGAAGCCGAGAGCTCTTGAACACCGCAACCGGTGAGGTTCACGAGTTATGGGAGCCCGAGGAGGGGGGCCCGAGTCGGGCATACAACCTTGGCGGCCGACACGGACAGTTCTCGTTCGAGCGGGTGCTGGCCATACTGTCCGGCGACTCCGGCATCACGGGCGATGCGTTCCGCGTGTTCTTCTACTGCGGGATCATGACCTACAAGCAGGGCGGCGCGACTGCGAAAGACGCAGCTGAGCACCTCGGACTGACAGTGCAGGCGACAAGAAGAATCGCCAAGGAACTCGCCGAGAACAAGCTCTTGCTGGTCGCTGACGTCATCGGCCGGACGATCAAGTACAGGGCGAGCCCGCACATTGTCTCGAGCCTCTCCGGGGCGGACCAGGCCGAAGAGGCTGCCGCATACCATTTGCCTACTCTGCCGGGGCCTCGCACCGGTCCAGGATCAAAGGACGCAACCCATGTCGGCCAACGGCCCGTACCCGGAACTCGCAGCACTCCAGGAGCGCATAAGCGAGCTGTCGCACCTGAAGCAGAACCTGGTGATGACGTATGCGATTCTCGGCGGTTTGGAGCACGGCGTCGAGCGGACGGCAGCTGACCTTGCCGAGCTCATGGGCATGCCGGCACCCCACTTTTCACGTGCTCGCCGTGAACTCGAGACAGAGGGATGGCTGGACTACACGCGCAGGGAAGGGCAGGTGAAGTTCTTCCGGCTCGGAGAGCGGGCCACCGGCCGCCAGGTTGTCGTGTCGCTGCACAGCCGACCGACAGTCTGACCTGAGCCACCAGGGACAGCGGCGGGGGCCGGCTCTTCACGTTCCGCGTGCCCTCATCGTGCCGCGCGGGTCGCTTGCGCCGTCACCCCCTCTCCTGCAGCAACCGATCACCGGGCCTTGATAGTTGCCTCAGCCCAGGGCAAGTCACCACTCGCGTGCAGGCATGGCAGGATCGCAGCCATGCCCCTCAGCGTTCCCCGCCTCCGGATCGGCTCGACCGAGATCATCGCTCTCACCGACGGCGAGGGCCCGTTCTTCTCCCCGCGCGCCGAGGCCTTCCCCGAGGCCACGCCCGCTCAGTGGGCCGAGGTCGATCGCTACGACCCGGGCGCGGTCGACGCCGAGGGTCGCTGGTGGCTCCAATTCCGCGCATACGCGATCCGCAGCGACAAGGGCCTCACCGTCGTGGACGCCGGGATCGGACCGGCGGACAGCCCGGCCGCGTCATGGGCGCCCGTGCCCGGCACGCTCCCCGAGTCGCTCGCTGCCGCGGGCATCGAACCGGCCGAAGTCGACACCGTGGTGCTCACGCATCTGCACACCGACCACATCGGGTGGGCGGTCGTCACCGAGGAAGCCGCCCCCTCAACGGGCGGCAACGCTTCGCCCGGGAGTGCGACCAGCAGCCGCCACCCCTATTTCCCGAACGCCGAATATCTGCTCCAGCGGGCCGAGTTCGACGCCCTCGACACGCTCAACCCGCAACTGCGCGAAACCCTCACCGACCCGCTCACGGCTGCCGGCCGGCTCCGGCTCCTCGACGGCGACACACCACTGCGCACCGGGCACGCGATCGCCACGCCCGGTCACACACCCGGACACCAGAGCGTGCTGGTCGCCGACGGGGGCGAGCTGGTGCTCGTCACCGGCGACCTCCTGGTGCACGCACTCCAGCTGCTCCACCCCGAACTCACCTACGCGCACGAAATCGACCCCGAGGCGGCCAGGCACTCAAGGGAGCGCATGCTCCGCCGCGCAACCGCCACGCCCCTGCACCTGGCGACGCCGCATCTGACGGAGCCCTTCAACCCGGCGTGATCGCGCCCGCCCGGCGCGGGCCAGGCCGCGGGGGAATACAGACGAACGGACCGCCTTGTGCTCGACGATCTCGGTCGACAGAGTGTCCGGGGCCTCATGTGTGTGCTGGACCGGTGCCGCATGGCGTGACGTTCCCGCCGACGCTGTCGGCTGTTCCGGGGTGACTGCGTGGCGTCGGCTTCGGGACCGACCGAGGCCGGCGTCTGGACGCGGACGGTCGCGGCCGAGCCATCCCTCCGCCGGTGTGGCACTCCTGCTGACCGGTTGGGTGGTATGGGCACGGGCCCAGTGCGGCGGGCCGCATTCCGGCTCGGCCCGGGAGATCATCCGAGCTGTCTTGCCACCGAGAGAAGGAATTGGCCCCATGGCTGTCCCCCGCACACGTCTCGGAGGGCTGCGGTAGTCCTGCTGGCCCTGTCTTTTGGAATGCTCACCGTGCCTGCCGGCAGTGCTTTTGCCGCACCCGGTCTCCCGGCGAAAGCGCTGCCCCAGGGCATGCTGGTGAACTCCTCCAGCGGTCAGTGCCTGGCCGGCTGGGGCAACTTCGTCGGCACGACAGCGTGCGACCCTGACAGCGACTATCAGCAGTGGACCTTCAAGTAGATCCGCCTGTCTGAACAGCGATGGCCACAGCCCATTTCGGCGGGCCCGAGCAGGAGTTCGTCACCCGCCGCTCTACACGCTGAACCGGATTCGGTCCACCGGCTGACCTTCTGACCGGCCGAACGAACCGGCTGGACCCCAGTATCCCACCGCTCCCGACGGCCCGTCAGCGGATATGCCCGCGCTGCGGTCAGCACCTGACTGCTGACGTTGTCCGTCCGGGACCGCGGCGAGCGGACAGCCGGGCTCGTGGGGAAGGGGATCTTGGGTCAGGTGTCGGTGCGGGTGACGGCGGGGGGTGTGTAGCGGCCGGTGAGGATGTCGGGATGGGGCAGGTACTGGCGCAGGATGAGGCGGAACAGGGTGCCGGGTTCCGTGCTGGGCAGCCAGTTGGCCTCCTTGTCGGGGCCGGGGTTCTCGCGCTGGAGGTAGAGGGTCAGGGAGCCGTCGGGGCCGTACTGCAGGCCCTTGGTGAGGGAGCCGAGGTGGTAGCGGCCGATCGGGTTCTCGACCAGGAACCCTTCGGGGTTGAGGTACATGGTCACCGACCAGAACGCGCCCACCGGCGGGAAGTCGCCGGGGGTGAAGCGGATCTCGTAGGTGTGGTCGCCGGACATCGGCCGGCCGTCGGCGTCGAGCATGGCGCCGACGTAGTACGCCTCCTGGGCCTTGTTGGCGAGCAGCCCGAGCTGGGCGATCTCCAGTCGGGAGTAGTAGTCGGTGCCCCAGTCGCCGATGGTGTCGGGGTTGACCATGACCCAGCCGTTGTGGGCGGGGCCGGCGAAGGGCATCTCGGCGTACAGGTCGCGCAGGCTGTCGGCGACCGCGCGCCGCAGGCCGTCGAGTGCGGCCGGGTGCAGGGCGTCCGGGTCGAAGGACCGGTGCGGGGCGATGCCCAGTGGCGCGAGCAGGCCCAGGACGCCGGCGTCGGCGGAGGGCGGGGCGCTGGCGGTGAGGCAGTCGGCAAGCATGCGGTAGAAGTCGAGCGGGTCGCCGGTGCGGAAATCGCGGGCGGGCGGGTTGCTCGCCGGGTCGGGGGCGGGCGACTGCGGGTCGGCTTGGCGCAGGGCGATCTGTCCCTGGAGGGCGACAGCGGCGGGGACGTCGTCGTCCAGGATGGTGACGCGGGCCAGCAGGCAGATCAGCGCGGTCGGTGCGGTGATGACGCGGGTGATGCCGGGGGGTGTGGTGCCGCACCAGCCGGGGCCGGTGAGCAGGTAGTCGCCGCCGACCGTGTCGCCGGTGCGGGTGCCGACGTAGGCGAAGCTGTTGGTGTACATGTCCAGCAGTTGCACCGTGAAGTACCGGTCCGTGACCGGCGGCACCGACAGCACCACCGCCCCGGCACTCAGGTCCACGAACGTCCGTGAGTACGGCGCGTCGACGATCGGGGTGACGAAGTAGGTGTCCTTCGGCTCCGCCCGGCGCGGGGTGTGGTGCATCTGGTTGATCGCCCCCATGTGGGTGGGCGCGCTCGTGTCGACGTGCCACTCCCAGAGGCTGCGGTGCATCTCCACCAGCGGGTAGCCGTAGCGGAACGCCGCCATTCCCGCCCAGTACCCCTCGTCCCCGCGTGCCTTCCCGTGCCCTTGCGCGATCTGTTCAAGCAACGACTCCGCGTCCACGTGCACTCCGATCGACCCTACCGAATCAGGACAAACCCTGCCCCTCACCCTCAACGCTCACCACGCCGACGGCAACCGGGGAAGGCATCACCCGAACCCCCACCACCGACAGAACCACCCACACCGAGGTACCAGTCACGCGACCCCCACCGGGCTCGAATCCCGTTTTCCCGGGAGCGTCCTGAGCTTCACGGCCCAGCAATTTTCGATTCCTGACCTGGGTTGACGCGACTGGAACCTCTAGGAACAGGTACTGAAGCCGTCTGATTTAGGCTGTCCCGCCCGCCCGCGACAAGTCTGGTCAGGCGGCCCGGTCAAGGAGAATCCGGAACCATGAGAACCCGTCAGATCCAAGTGATCGGACCGGACTTCATCAGCGCTTCCGACCCGGCTCAGGAACGGCCGCCCTCAGGCGGCGGTGCCCTTGACTTTGATCGCATCGCTTACTCAAGCGTCTGAGTGAAGCCGATCGGATCTGATGGCCTCGTCACTCTGCGGCGTTCGCCTGATCATGCGAATGTTCGGCAGCTTGTCTCGCCACAGGTGCCGCTCGCCGGTGTCTTCGAAGCCGTACTCCTCATAGAAGCTGATGGCTCGCTCGTTGTAAGCCGTAACCCATAGGCGGATGGGTGCGTCATCGGCCCAGGCGAGGAATGCCGCCATCAACTGGCGTCCCATGCCTCGCCCCTGTGCCCGTTGCAGCAGGTACATCGGTCCGAGACTGATCGCCTCATCCCGGCTCCCGCACAAGAAGCCGACGACCTCGTCCCGGTGGCGAACGACACGGCAAAAGCGGCGAGCGGGCCGGCGCTCGACCTCCTCGATGAACTCCCGCCACTGTGCGATGCCGGCACTGGTGACCACGTCGCTGCGCTGCGCCCGGATCCACACCTGGTCGATCCCGGCGTCCGGATTGGGGTACGTCTCCAGCCAGGCCGACAGGAGCGTGTGGGCAAGCGCTGGGGCGTCCTCCACCCGGGCGCTGTCGGTCAAGAAGTTCACGTGCGCATTGTTCAGCACGAGCCGTCGGACCGTCTCGCGAAGGTCCCTTCCCGCCTCAGGCCGAGGCGAGATGAAGCGCGGAAGGGCACCCGAACGGTGCCGCCTGCACCCTGGCAGCCCTCTAGGCGGTGACGGTCGCCAGCAGTTCGGGCAGGACGCGCATGTCGTCGAATACGACGGTGCCCGGCCCCTCCAGTCGCCCGGCCGGGGTGAGGCCGCCGCAGTACCCGAAGGCCCGCATGCCTGCGGCCCGAGCTGCCTGGACTCCGTACGCGCTGTCCTCGATCACCGCGCACCGCTCGGGCGGAACCCCCATCGAACGTGCAGCGTGCTGGAAGAGGTCGGGTGCCGGCTTGCCGCGACAGACGTCGGCCGCACTGAAGATGCGGTTCTCGAAGTGGCGGGTCAGATCGGTGATGTCCAGACTTCGGCGGATGCCGGCGTGGTCACCGTTCGATGCCACGCAGACGCCTGTCGTGAGGCGATTCAGTACGTCGGTGATGCCGTCGACAGCGGTCAGTTCTGCCTCGAATGCCGCGTCGTACAGATGCTCGTACCGCTGCTGCCAGCCCTTTTCCAGGCGCCGCCCGAGCCGTTCCTCCACGGCCGCCGTGTAGACCTCGGTGGACGAGCCCACGAACCGCTCGATGATCTCAGCTTCGGTGAACACGCACCCGAGGTCAGCCATGATCACCGCGTCTACCTTGACGCATATCTTCTCGCTGTCCACCAGCACGCCGTCACAGTCGAAGATCACCAGTTCAACAGGGCTCTGCGTCATGATCAGCAGCGTAGAGGGGGTGTCAGTGTGAGCCCCGCACCGCGTAGGGCTCTCGTCGGATTTGCCGGGGTTCCACGCCGACTGCTCGCACCACCCGCAGGGGAGCCCGGCAGCACGCAGAGACGGCGGATCTCACCGTGAGCGGTCGCCGACTTCCGGGTGAGTTGCCTGTTCGTTCGGGCGCGCCCTCCGGCCTGCGTCGCAGGGGAAGGGGCCCGGCCGGGGGAAGTGGGTCGGCGGCCCCGGCTATCCGGCACGGTCACCGGGGCCGCTCGCAGCCGTTCGGTTCGTGGCCGGACGGCGCAGGGTGCCGGGGGAGAAGAGGGACCCCAACACGCGGTGAACCGTAGAACGTTGGCACTCACTTGCGGAAGCCCGACTCACTCGTGCGAGCGAACAACGCCCGAATGGACCGAGACGCACCTCGTGCCCAGGTGCAGAGGCGGGGGCGGCCGTGAGCTGGGGTTCCGGCATGGTGCGGTCTCCGTCGGCCGCCGTGCTACGACTTCCTGCGCGCCCGGTTCGGAGGGCTGGACGCCACCTTCCCCGGCATCCAGAAGGTCGCCGACGAGCTCGGCATCTCCCGCCGGACGGTGGAGACCACCCTCGCCAAACTCAAGACCGCTGGTGCCCTCACAGTGGCCAACCGGTTCAGGACGGACGGTGGCCAGACGACGAACGAGTACCGGACGTACTTCACGCCCCCGGAGGAACGGGCGCAGCCCTTCAGCTGAACATGCCGCCATGGAAGGGGCCCACGGTTTGTCGTGGGCCCCTTCCGGCGTTCCCGCACCTGCCCGAAAGAGGCACAGAACATGGTGCGCAGGATTCTGCGCACCATGTTCTGTGGGGTGCGCAGAATCCTGCGCACCCCTGTGCGCCGAATCTTGCGCACCCCTTGCGCAGGATTCGGCGCACCCCCTGCGCAGGATCCTGCGCACAAAGTAGATAGAGATGAAGTAGATAGAGGTGACGTACATAGACTTCGTGGAGTTTCACACTCAAAAAATGCCGGGGGCTAACGCCGCCCCCGGCCACCCCGCGCCAGCGCCTTGGATGCGCTGGACCATCCCTAGGTCAACGATCTGCGCTACGCGCACCACTACACGCCCCAGGGGGCGTTCCGTTGATCATTGCCCCCGAATGGAAGTGGTTGACCACCGTCGTGGCTGAGAACCCACCTGATGCAGGAACAGAAACCACAGGACGCGCGTGAGCGACGCGCACCGCTTGCGGTTTCGAGTCCCACACGAAAGACGCAGCAAAAGGGCCAGAGGGTCGGTAGGCGCCCGTCTGCGGGTCCGGGACGGGCGAGGTGGTTTCCCCGCCTCCGAACCCTGGCAGGCCCCCACAGGGGCCATACGGGGGCGTGGGTGGGTAAGCCCGTCCGTGCTGGGGCGAATTGGGCGGGCGTGAGGGGCCGGCCGGCTTGTGGCGAGCGGCTGGTGCGCCCGGCCCGACGCCGTGTTCTGCCCGTCGGCACCGGCCGAGGACCCGACTCAGCCGGAACGTACCGCCATCAGCAGTCCGCTGGCCCAGGCCATGCGGACGGACCGGAGGTCCTCGCGTTCTTCCAGTTCGGCCAGCAGGCGTTTGACGGAGGCGGCATGGTCCTCCGGCCAACCAGGCTGGGGGAAGAGGTCGTCAATCAGGTAGATCCCGCCAGGGGCCAGCAGTTCCAAGGCCCGGTCGAGGTGGGTGAACTTCCCCGGCCATGTGTCCGCGAAGACCAGGTCGAAGGGCTCGCCGTCGTACTCCTCCAGCCAGTTCCCGCCGTCCTCAGCCACGAACATCACCCGAGGATCAGCACTGAACTGCTCGCGGGCGACCGCCTGGACGGCGGGGTCGAGTTCGACGGTGACAAGGCTGGAGGCTTCGTCCATCCCGCTCAGCAGCCACGCCGTGCCCTCGCCGACGCCGGTGCCGAGTTCGAGAATCCTGCCTCCGGGCCGGGCAGCCGCAAGCACGGCCAACAGGTTTCCAGTGCGTTCCTCGCAGGACAAGGTGAATCCCGTCTCACGCGCTGCGGCGCGCAGCGAGAGCATGGTGGCCGGCAACTGGCTCGGTGTGTCATCCATCTCGAAATGGTGCGAGTGCCGTGTCCGCGGACGCAACCTCAATTCCGTTGCCACGGCGATCGCTGGGAGCCGGCTACCGCCGGGCGGGGAGCTTGAGCATCATGGCGGTGCAGAACGGCGCGCCCTCCCAGGGGCCGACGCCGGACCGAAACGACCGGTCACCCTCCCACGAAGGTCACTGTTTCCGTCATGTCGGCCCGCCCGGTACGCAGCCGCAGCACGCCCTCCTTCTCGTATCCCACTGAGACACCGCAGACCAGTACGGTCCCGTCATCGGCTCCGACGATCTGGCTGACGGTCTTGCGATACATCGTCCACATCACCTGCGGGCAGCTGTGCAGCCCTTCCGCCCTCAGTAACAGCATGACTGTCTGCAAGTGCATTCCGGCGTCCCCCCACTGCCCGGGCCCCATCGTCCGGTCGAGGTAGCAGAACAGCACGACCGGTGCCCCGAACGCTTGCGAGTTCAAGGCGGCGATCTTCATGGGCCTGCCGGGGTCGTCGCGCTCGATCCCCAGCGCTTCGTACCGCTGGGTAGCCGCGGCGGAAAAACGGTCCGCATACGGCGAGGTCAGTTCGGTCGGGTACATCGGATACTCCCGCTCGTCCCCCGGGTCTCCCGCCAGCGCCCTGGCCGTTGCGCGCCTCTTCAGCTCGGCCAAGGGCTCGCCGGTCACGACATACACATGCCACGGCTGGAGGTTCCCGCTCGACGGAGCCCGCGTCGCTGCAGCCAGCACACGTTCGAGTATCGCTCTGGATACCGGTTCATCGCTGAACGCCCGCACAGCCCGGCGACTGTCCACAGCTTCATACACATTCACGTCTGCTCTTCCCTTCGCTCAACAACAACCGCCTCTCTACCGTCTTCAGCACACACAAGAGGCAACAGGTGCTCCAGCGGCTGGACAGGACGGCAAACCCCCTTGGTGGTGGGGATGCGGCGTCTGAGCACCTGCTTCTGATCCCCAGGACTGTCCGTTAACGGCGGCAGGTGCATTTGAGATCATGCTGCTCATGCCTGCTTTGGTTGCTCCGCTGATGCCTGTTGGTTGTCTCGCTGCGTCCGTTCAGCCGTCTTTGGCGGCGGAGGGTGGGTTGCTGTTGAGGCCTTGGCTGCTGAAGGACGCCGCCGGCGTGGTGACGGCTTTCCAGGACCCGGCGATTCAGCGTTGGCACCTGCGGCGGGCCGATTCCGAAGAAGAAGCTGCGGAGTGGATCACGCAGTGGCAGCGAGGCTGGCGGGACGAGACCGGCGTGCACTGGGCTGTCGTGGACGAGCACGACAAGCTGCTCGGTCGGGTCTCCCTCTCGTCGTTGATCCTGATGGGTGGTCAAGCCGAGATCTCGTACTGGACCGCGCCGACAGCACGAGGTGTCGGTGTCTGTTCCCGCGCTGTGACTGCGGCAACTGACTGGGCCCTGGGAGAAGCCGGCTTCCACCGCCTCGAACTCGGGCACTCGGTGACCAACCCGGCGTCCTGCCGGATAGCAAAGCGCGCGGGGTTCATGCAGGAGGGCGTCCGCCGCGCCGCGCTGCTGCATGCGGATGGCTGGCATGACATGCACCTGCACGCCTGTCTCCGGTAGGCGTTTGGGTTGTCGACTCGGGGGTGCCGTAAGAGCGCAGCCACCAGCCGCAAACGGCGGCGGGGGCATGTCGGCGGCGTGCCGCGGGATCGCGTTCGGCCACGCGTCGGGCGACCGAGACGTACTGCCTGACTGCCGCGGTGTACGACGGCGGCGGGGCGGACAAGGGCACTACCCGGGCAAGCGGCAGCCGGAGCGGGTTCCCGCCGCGTTGCCGGCTCTTCACCCACCGCCCGCCCTCACCGCGGCGCGCCGGTCGCTTGAGCCCTCGCTTCCACTCCTGCGGCAACCGACCACCGGGCCCCGTTCGCTACCTCAGCCCTCGACCGCCCGCCCCGGCGAAAGCCGCCGCGTGGTGTGCGGTGCACGGGAGGTTCGGCCCACCCCACCGGGACCAGCCACGCCTCCAGGCTTTTGAACGTCACGGTCCGCGCCACCCGAGACGCAGCAACGCAATGGCCGCCTACGGTCCGCGGGCGACAACGTGCCGCGCGCGAAGCCTGCTCAGCCCACGACACACGACACGGTGGCTCGCGGGTGGCTGACTTTCGGCCCCTTGCTGCTTGTCCTTACCTGCCCCGTAGGGCGGGGAAGGTGAACGCTGGTGCCGGGCCGGGGCGTGGATGGTTGAGGGGTGGGGGCTGGTGTGGTAAACGCGCGCGTGTCTACTGAAAGAAGGGCATGGTGCCTCTGACCTGCTAAAACGCTGAGCTAAGGGGCAAAAAACCGCCCCTTAGGGGGCGAAAAATAGCCCCTTAGCTGATGCTCCGTCTGTGAGCTTTGGTGTAAGCCGGGTTGGCGGAGCGGCTGATTGTGACCCCACCTCAAAGGGAGTTATTCCGGAGCAGCGCTGAACCTGAGCGCCGCGCAGCGCTGCGTGCTCGACTGGACAGAGCGTCAGGGCGGCCTCTTCGCGTACATCACCATCTCGGTCGTGGACGCCGCGGCCGACATGGACCACGCGGAGTCCACCGTGTACGACGCGCTGGCCCGGCTCACAGCTCTCGGCCTGCTGGTGCGGGACGAGGCCGGCGGGTACCGCATCAACGCCCGGTACTTCTTCTCCGCCAACCCCGACCTACGCCGTCTGGTCGCGGCCGCGCTGGGCGACCCGCCGATCACCCCCGACGCCCGCGCCGTCGCTCCCCGGAAGGTCGGCAACACCGACTCCCGGCGACGGCGCTCGATCCGCTCGGTCTAGACGAGCCCTCGGCCGACATGGCCCGTCGTGGCAGTCTTCTCACGCTGTCTTGGTACCGCCGCCCTCGACGGTGTAGTTGCGTGGGCCAGGGCTCCCGGAGGCTTGCTTGGGCGCCGGGGGGCCCTGGCTGTCGTCCGGGCCCGCTGAGCTCGTCTCAGGCGACGGGTACGGGTTCCACGTCTGCGGACGCTGCAGCGGCCTCCTGTTCGGCACCGGGGCCGTCGTGTTGGCCCGTGTCGTGCAGCCGCGGTACCGGCAGCACACCGAAGGCGTCTGTGGTGACCGTGTCCGATCCCCACTTTGCCTTGAGGCGTTTCATGACCGCCCGGGTGACGGGCACCTCGATCACGTTGTGCAGCACATAGGCGAACGTCATGGTCGGGAATATCTTCAGGAATCTCCGGGAGACGAACACCCGCCCGACGCCTTGCCGGAGGGCGACCCAGGTGATGATGAAACCGCTGAGGACCACGAAGAAGGAGACGGCCTCATATCCGACCTTATTGAACACTCCCGAGGAAACACTCTGAGAGGCGGGATCGGAAAAGAGATTGTATTGCGTCACATGCGCCAGGAATATGCATAGCGCGGGAATGATGCGAACAGCGGCCAGAGAGTTGAGTGCGCCGCCCGGTTCGACCATCCAATTTTAGACATCCGCTGCCATATGTCACTCACCATCCTTAATTTCTACACCCTCCCAGTACTCTCGCGCAGCCCGCAAAATATTGGATCCCTGCCGGTAGCCGGATTCAGCGGCCTGTTTGCGATGCGAGGGGTCCAGTACGTTTCCACCGAAGCTCTTCACGGATTCCTCATCCGGCTCGACGATGAAGGCCCGCCCCAGAACAGGCTGTTCTTCGGGGATGACCTTTCCGCCCAGGTTGCTCGTCGGGCGCAGGACGATGACCCGTTCCCTGTCGCCGGCCAGATCGCAGTGCGTGGCGCTCATAATTCCTCCGTCAATGAACTCCTCGTTACCGACGCGGCCCATCGGCCATACGCCCGGAACCGCGCTGCTGGCCAGTACGGCGTCCGCGATTGATACGCCGTCATGCCGCATGAAGACTTTTCGGCCCAGGTCGGAGCCGGACACGGCAGGAATCTTCAGATCCCCATCAGGCCATTCGTCGGTCGCGATGCGTTCACGGATGGTCCGAGCTCGCTGCTCGAACTCCACCGTGCAGGTGCGCGCGAGATCGAACAGGCTCGCCAGGAACTCTTTCTCCCCTGCCGCCTGCTTGGAGATTCTTCCCACGGACTCTGCGAATGCATCGAACGAAATCTCTGCTGTGACCTCGAACGGCTGCCTCTCAGGGGTAAGGAGTTTATTGAACGCCTCGCGCAGGCCATTTTCCTGGAGGAGAACCACGGCCACCGAAGCCCCGCCCGACGTGCCGACCGCCGTATCTGCGGAGGATGCTTTCAGTCCACCTTCTTCCCACGCCGCGAGCACGCCGATCATCCATGCCATTCCACTGGCTCCGCCCCCGCCCAGCACGATGGCATTTCCTTCTCCGGGAATGTCATCCGTAATGTTAAAAGCCACAACAGAACCTTTCGATGGTGCGCTACTGGTATGTCCTTTCCGGGCGATGCATTGCGCATGAATGCGAAGCCCTGGTGAGGGTATCCCGGAGCGATTCACCATCCCGTACCCGAAGTGGCGAGGGTGCACTTTTATGGCAAGTTCGACTGGGAATTTTTCCGGTCATTGACCTGCCTGTGGATATCTCTTGGTGGCGGCTTTTCATGAGGGGTGAGGGACCCTGGCCGGTCGGTCGGATTTCAGCACGGCCGGAGGCTGGGCGAGCGGAACACCGAATTCACAGGTTCCACGCGGCGGAACTCTCGCCCGTACCACGCTGCCGAAACGGGGCAGCGACAGCCTGGCCAGTGCGGCCCGCAGTCGGTCGACGTCGATCCGGCCGTGGTTCAGGGCGCCGCACGTCGCTCCGCGCCCACGACGAGGCTCGGACAACAGCGCCAATTGCACAGGGGGCTTCACCGTACCGTCCGTACAGGAGCGTGACGCCTCCGCGCCCCCTTCCCTCCGGACGGCATCAGGCGTAGATGGGCAGGGCGCCCATCCGGTTGAGTCGGTTCCGGATCCGCTCCAGCTCCCGCCACAGGCGCCGGGGCCCGCTCGACTGACATCCTCCCCCTCCTGAAGGAGGGGGAGGATGTCAGTCGAGGCCTTCGACGATGCGGAAGTCGCGCTCGACGCCGTCAGCAAGTGCGGCCAGCGCCTCCTGGTAGGCCGCACTCGCATGTGCGGCGACCGCCTGTTCGAAGCTGTCGAACTCGATCAGAACGGTGCGCTCGGCGATTCCGGCGTCGTGTGCGACGACCCGGCCGCCGCGGACGAGCGGCCGCCCGCCCGCGGCCTTGACGGCTGGACCAGCCAGCTTGTTGTAGGCAGCCAGCTTCTCGGGGTCCGCAATGGTGCGGTAGGCGCTGACCCAATAGCCCTTGGCCACGGTTCCTCCTGTGTTCGGAATGGATGTTCAGAAGCATGGTCGGATCCATGGCCGGCGCGCTGTGGGTCAGCGAGCCGGCGGAGACGACGTCGAAGTCGGACGGCTTCGATCCTCAGGTTCCGGTTCGACTCGACCGGCCCAGGTCCGGCACACCGGCTGGGGCTGTGATCGGATCGGTCTCGGGTGAGCGTCGGAGGGCGAGGGCGAGGCCGGCCATCGTCGTGATCGCCATCGCGGCGACGCCGATCAGTGCCGCGGTCGTGTAGGCGTCGTCGTTCGGGAAGAGGCGGCCCGTGGCGGTGCCGGCGGCCAGGACCAGACCGCCGATGGCGCTGCCCAGCGAGTACCCGACGCTGCGGACGACGTAGTTGAAGCTCATGGCGCTCGACGTCTCGCTCTTGGGGGTGACGGCCAGGATGACGCCGGGCATGGCGGCCGAGAAGCTGCCGACGCCGAAGCCCAGCACGCCCATGGCCGCGAGCAGTTCGGCCAGGTTGGACCGGGCGGTGGCGAACAGGACGAACCCGCCGCCGACGATGGCGGCGCTGCCGGCCAGGAGCAGGGGGCCGTCGATCCGCTCGCGGACCAGCGGCGTGAGCTTGCCGGCGACGAACCCCAGCACGGAGAACGGGATGAGGACCAGCCCCGCCACGAAGGTGGTCAGTCCGAAGCCGTAGCCGGCGCTGTGCGGTGTCTGCGCGTAGCGGGTGATGAGCGTGAGCAGGAGGTACATGCCGATCCCGCCGACGAACATGGCGAAGTTCGCCCCGGCGACCGCCGGGTGCCGTACCGCCCGGACGTCGACCAGGGGCGTCTTGGTTCGCAGTTCGGAAACGGTCCATACGCTGAGCAGGAGTACGGCGGCGACGGCAAGGGTCACCGCCACGGCGAGGTGTCGGCTCCACAGGCTCCTCTCGCCGGCCAGGAACAGGACGAGGAGCAGTCCACCCGCCAGGACGAGCGCACCGGTCACGTTCACGTGAGCGGAGCGGCTTTCGGGAGCTGCGGGCATGGAGCGCCACGCGGTCACGAAGGCGATGGCGGTGACGAGCAGGCCGAGGCCGTAGGCGGCCCGCAGTCCGCCGAACTCGGCGAGCAGCGCGGCCAGCGGGTAGCCGACGCCGGCTCCGATGATGGAGACCACTGAGATCAGGGCGATCGTGGCCGCGCTGCGTTTCTCGGGAAGATGGTCGCGGGCCACGCCCATCATCAGCGCCGTGAGACCGAGTCCGACGCCTTGGGCCGCTCTGCCCACGAGCAGCCAGGCGAACGGCAGCGGCAGCACGGTGAGCGCGCCGCCGACGACGACGATCGCCAGGGTGGCGAGAATCGTGGCCCGCCGGTGCGGACCGGCTCCGAGCCGGCCGAGGACGGGTGTGGCGACGGCGCCGCTGAGCAGGGCGATGGTCAGCGTCCACTGCGCGCTGTCGAGGGAGACGTGGAACGTGGTCGCCACGCTGGTGATGAGCGGCGTCCCGAGGCTGGCGACCGCCGCCACGACCAAGGCGATGAATATCAGGGCGGGGACCAGCGGACGTGCCTCGGAAGGTATCGGGGCAGTGCTCATGGGCTGGTCATGAGGCTGGGCCGCGGTCACCGGTCCGACTCCTCTCGGGCGTGGCTCTCGAGCTCCGACAGCTACCAATCCACGCGATGCGGTGGCTTGTTTGGTACACCCAGGCGTACTTGCAGGTGGATGACGCGTCCCGACCACGCCTGAAGAACAGGATCGGACTTTTGCTGGCACCGGTGCCATGGTTCAGGGCGGCAGCGAGGCCGGCGCACATGGGGTTGCGACGCGACAGTCTCATCGCTTGGTTCCTTGCCGCTCTCACGTGACCGTTGGCGATTCCTACAGGCCATCCAGTCGCCTGGTCACTGTGTCGAGTGTCGGCCAAGGAGGACCCTCGCGCAGCAGGCGCAGGAATTCCTCTCCGTATCGCCGCCCATTCGGAAACTCGTCGCCAAGCTCCCAACGCCACGCGGCGACCATTGCGATAACGAGCTGCCGGCACTCGTCCAGCAGCCCGTGGTCAACGCTCGGGTAGTGCGCGCAGACCGCCTCGGGAACATGGGCGAGATCGAACTCGACGGGTCCACGGCAGCACGTCTCGAGGTCGATGAACAACGGGCCGTTCTTCGTGCTGAGCAGATTGCCCGGGTGCGGCTCGCCGTGGAGCAGTTGCTCCACGGCGCCGCGGTCGTCGATCGCTCGTCGCAGGCTTGCGAGCCTGCCGCCGAGGAACACGCGGTCCGTGTCGGTGAGCTCCGGCGAGCGATCCGGGTCGGCGACAACCTCTTCCGCCTCCGTGATCCGGTCCGTGAACCTCGGGCTCGGCACATCGATCTTGCGCATGCCGGCGTGCAGCTGCTCCAGCGCCTTGGCGTAGTCGACCGGTGAGGTGTGAGGTGTCACGGGCTCGTAGTAGGTCCACAGCGTCACTGCGAAGCCATCGCGCGTGTACACACGCGGGTCCGCCCGCGGCGCCAGGGGGCACATCGGACATCCGGCCTCGGTGAGCCGCTGAGCGAGATCGACTTCGAACTGTGCGACCTCTTGTCCCACGGGGGCGACCCGGGCAAAGACGTCGCACGGCGTCAGCCGCAGTGCCAGCTTGTTCGAGTTGTGGAGAACGACTGCATCGCTGGCCGGCAGGTCGAGCGATGCGGCGACCGAAGTCGCAGCCGCGATCGCACGCGTGACGTTGGTTATATCCACCCTCGAATCCTGGCATGGATGAGCGGGGGCGATACCGACCAGCGTGGCCTGGTGCCAACTGTCGTGACGCGGCACAGCCACTCCGGTCCGCCCGGGTCAGCCCGGGTCAGCCCGAGGACAACGCCGCTACTCGGCCGAGACGGGTGCTCCAGGTGGGCCTCAGAGTGCAGCCGACCCCGGCATCGGGAGCAGGCGGTCCACGGCATAGCTGCGGATGCGGGCCGCACCGTCCTCCAGTACGACGGTCCACGTCTGGTGGGCGTCGAAGCCCAGCCACTGGCTGTGCGAGGCCGGCGGGGTCCATACCCGGGTCTGCCAGTTGACGACGACTCGCACGTCCCGGACGTCGGCGCCCGCCCCGTCCGCCGCGCGCGGGCCGACCGTTGCCGAGCGCACCACGTGTACCTCGTCGAAGAAGCGGTGGGTGACCGTCCTGTACCAGTCGCGGAAGGCCTCGACGCCCTTCAAGGTGCCCTCGGGGAAGGACATGACGAGGCCGTCGGACACGACGTGGCGCACGAGTTCCTCGACGGGAGCGTGCTGGTCGAGCGCTTCGTACCACTCCATGACGAGCTGTTCCGTCATGGCCGTGGTGAGTTCCTGGGCCGCGATCGTGGGCATGGAGGACCACTTTCCTGGGACGGCGTTTGATGGGCCGCGACGGCCCGGGGGACGAAACCGTCGCGGCCCCCGCAGTCAAACCGTCGGCCGGGGTGGGCGGCAAGCGTGGTGGGGCGGGGCCCGTCTACTTGTTCGACTTGGAGGAGTCGCGCCGGCCCGGCCCGTGCGCGTACCGCTCGTGCGGCGGCTCTGGTCTTCTGGGAGCCGCGCCGCACCACCGCGGCCCGCGTGGCACGACCGTTCCCTGCGCACCCGTGCGCCGCAGGCTCCGACGCGGAAAGGGAGAGCCGGCGCGCGTGCCACCACCGGTCCGAGGAGCGCCCCGCATGGCAGCAGCAGCAGCCGACCGTCCGGGGCGCCTGGTGTCGCTGACCGGTCTGAGGTTCTGGGCCGCCGCCGCGGTCTTCGCCTTCCACGCCTCCTTCGAGGGTGTGTTCGCCGACGCGGGTGTGGGGGACGCCGTCGCGGGGCTGTTCAGCAAGGCGGGCTGGGCCGGTGTCTCCTTCTTCTTCGTCCTGAGCGGATTCGTACTCGCCTGGTCGGCCCGGCCGGACGACCCTGCGCGCCGCTTCGTCCGGCGGCGCCTCGCCAGGATCTATCCGGCCCACCTGGTCACCGCGCTTCTCGCCTTCGCCCTGCTCGCGGCGGCCGGTGGCGTCGCCGCGGGTGAGGTGATCCCCAATCTGCTGCTTCTGCAGGCCTGGTCGCCCCGGCTGGACGTCTTCATCAGCGGTAACCCGGTCAGCTGGTCCCTCTCGTGCGAGTTGCTGTTCTATCTGTGCTTCCCGCTGCTGTGGCGGTGGCTCTCGCGGGTGCGGCCCTCGCGGCTGTGGTGGTACGCCGGTTCGGTGACGGCCGCCGTCGTGGCCGTGCCGCTGGTCGCGGGGCTGCTGCCGGCCGAGCCGCTGGTGAGCATGCCGGACGGGACCACCGGGCTGTGGCAGTACTGGTTCGTGTACGTCCTGCCGCCGGTGCGCGCCCTGGAGTTCGTCCTGGGCATCCTGCTGGCCCGCCTCGTGCGTGAGGGCCTGTGGCGGGGCCCCGGGCCGGTGCCGGCAGCGGCCCTGACCGTCGTGGGCTGCGGCCTGGCCACGCGGCTTCCCTACCTCTACGGGCTGGTCGCCGCACTGGTCGTGCCGCTCGCCCTGCTGATCTGCGCAGTCGCCGTCCGCGACGTCGACGGGCGCGGGACCGCGCTCACCGGGCGGACCATGCGGTGGCTCGGTGAGACCTCGTTCGCCTTCTATCTGGTGCACCGGCTGGTCCTGACGTACGGACACCACGTGCTGGGCACCGGCCGGAGCTGGTCCACACCGGTGGCCGCGTTGTTGCTGCTCGTCGCGTTCGCCGTGTGCCTGCTGCTGGCCAGGCTCCTGTACGTCGCCGTGGAACGGCCGTTCACCCGGCTCCTCGGCCCGCGTCCGATACCGACCCGCCTCGCGAACGGAGACCTCACATGCCCCTCACGATCGACGTCTGGTTCGACTACATCTGCCCCTTCTCCGTGATGGCCCGCAAGATCATCACGGAGACCGTCGGGGACGAGGACGTCCACGTCCGCTGGCGCCCCTACGAGCTCCACCCGGAGGGCATACCGGCCACCGGCAAGAAGGACTACCCCGACGGTGTGTGGGAGAACTCCGTGCTGCCCATGGGGGAGCGGTTCGGCATCGCCTTCCGGGCGGATCCGCCCTCTCCTCTCCCGCACACCGGACGGGCCCTGCGGGGCTTCGACTTCGCGCAGCGCCACGGCGCCGGTCTCGCCTATAACGACCGTCTCTTCGAGGCGCACCTCGGGGAGCACCGTGACATCGGGGACCCGGCCGTCCTGGCCGCGCTCGTCGGCGAGATCGGGCTGGACGCCGAAGCGTTCGACGCGCAGCTCGCCTCGGCCGCCGACCTGGACCGCTACCGCCAGGAACAGCGCGAGGCCGCCGCCATCCATCGCATCCATACCGTGCCGACGGTGACCGTGGGGCCGTGGCGCACCGAAGGCGTACCCGACGCGGGCCGCCTGGCGCGGGCCCTCGACTTCCTGAGCAGCCGCGCCGCCACGCAGGCCCGCTCCGCCGCGCATGCCCGCCCCGCCGCACCGCACGCCCGCGCCGCCTGAACGGCCCATCCCCGCGAACGAACGGATGCAAGGAGTCCGCCCATGACAGCCGATGCCGATACCCTCCTGGGCCGTGCCGTGGACGGCCTCGACGCCGTCCGTCTGGAACACCTTCTGACGGCCGGCGCCGACCCCCACACCAAGGACCGGCTGGGCCGGCCTCCCCTGAACCGGGCAGCGGCACGCGGCTGGGCGGCCGGAGTGGAGCTGCTCCTCCGTGCCGGCGCCGACCCGCACCTCCTGGACACCCGCATGGGCGCCTCGGCCCTGCACGGAGCCGCCCAGTGCGGTGCGACCGACGTCATCGGCCTGCTGCTCGACCACGGCGCGTTCGTGGACCAGCAGGCCCCGACCCACGGCCACACCCCGCTCATCGACGCGGTCTGGCACAAGCGGGCACCCGCCGTGGTCCTCCTGCTGAGCCGCGGGGCCAACCCGGACATCGCGGCCCACGGCGGCTACCGGGCCGACGAACTCGGCCCCCTGGCATGCGACGAGGACCAGCAGACCTACGTACGCCTGATCGCCAGGGCCCGGGGGGCCCGTGCCCTGGCCCAGTCCGGCCCTCTGCACGACGCGGCCCGAACCGGCGGCCAGGAGGCCGTCGCGCGGGCGCTGGATGCCGGGCACGACGTGGACACCAGGGCGCCGGACGGCCACACCCCGCTACTGGACGCGGCACGCGAGGGACACGACGCGGTGGTACGGACCCTCCTGGACCGGGGCGCCGACGCGAGCCTCACCGATCACCTCATGAAAGCCACCGCCGCGCACAAGGCCGCGTACAACGGGCGCGCCGACGTCCTCGCGACCCTGGTGCGCGATTCGCGCCTCGTCCTGGATGCGCAGGGTCCGTACAACGGTTTCACCGCCCTGCACGACGCGGTCTGGCACGGGCATCTGGCCTCGGTCCGCGTCCTGCTCGCCGCGGGCGCGCGCACCGATGTGCGGGGCCGGGACGGCCGTACGCCCCGGGAGATGGCGCTCGACTACGGATACGCGGAGATCGCCGCACTGCTCAGCCCGGCCGGGCAGGCCCCGCGCGACCGGGCAGCGGCCCCGCCGGGACGGGTGCTCAGGGGCGGGCCTCCAGGCTGAGGAGGTGGCGCTTCGCCTCGACGCCGCCCGCGTAGCCGGTGAGCGCTCCCGTCGATCCCACGATGCGGTGACAGGGCAGCACCACGCACAGGGGGTTCGAGCCGAGGGCGGTGCCCACGGCTCTGGCGGCGCGCGGCCGGTTCAGCGCTTCGGCGAGCGCGCCGTAGGTCGCCGTCCGCCCGTACGGGACGAACGCGTCCAGCGCCGACACCGTCTCCCGGCTGAACGGGGTGGCCAGCCGCAGGTCCAGAGGCAGGTCGAACGAGCGCAGCCGCCCGGCGAGATAGGCATCGAGCTGGGCGGCCGCGTCGTCGAGTACGGCCGGGTGCCGGGGGCCGGTACCGGGCGATGCGGCCTCGCGCAGGCCCCCGCGCGCCAGCCGGTCCCGCACGTCGTCCGCCGGCTGGAACCCGCAGTAGACGAGAGCGTCCGCGGTGGCGGCGATGCGCAGGTCACCGAGAGGGGTCGGCAGGACGGTGAGCGACACGTCCGTCGTGCCGGTCCTGGTGGCTGTGGGGGCGGCGCTGTCGGGCATGGGTGTGGTTCTCCGTATGCAGTAGGTCCGGTTCAGACGGTCAGCGGGCGGCAGCTCTTGCACGCCCGGTAGCCCGCCCTGCGGGCGTCCCTGGCGGTGTGGAAGGGGACGCGGTGCGCCGGGGTGATCCGTCGTGCGTGCGCGCAGGTGGGATGGCAGTAGATGTGGGTGGTGTCGCTGCCCAGGAGCGTCGAGCCGCCCTGTGCCCACTGCCGCACCGCGACCATGTCGATGCCCTCGGCGCCGCGCAGCGCGTCACCGACCTCCCGTACATAGGCGGCGTCGCACGGCGTGCCGTTGTCGTCGGTCGCCCGGTGGCACGGGATCAGCACCGTCACCGGGTTCCTGGCGAGGAAGCCGACGACCGTTTCGGCGCCCAGCTCCAGGGGCAGGGCGGCCTCCCGGGCGATCCAGGTGACGGGCCGCAACTGACCCGGAGGGATCGCGCGTACCGCCTCCAGCACCGCGCGCTCGCCCACGGGAAGGCCCGACAGGTCGATCGGCACCTGCCGGGTGCGGCCGGTGCGCAGCGCCGGCCGCAGGCCGGTCAGCGGCTTGCCGCCGGGGATCGCCGAGCGGCCCGCACGGCGCCGGTGCAGTTCCTCGAACCGCTCCCTCGTCAGACGCCCCTCCTCCCGAGTGCCCGATTCCAGGGCCGAGCCCGTGACGGCTTCGGGGCCGAACGCCACGAACAGGCCGCCCGCGGCCGTCTCCAGGCGTACGTAGGTGTCGTACCGGTCCTGCGAGATTCCCGCCCGTTGCAGGACCCGCAGCGCGAAGTCCTCCGGAGTGACCGGTTCGCCCAGGCCCAGTCCGGCCAGCCCGGACTCCAGGCTGCAGGCCGAGGAGAGGATCCCCTCGTCGTCCTGCTTCACATCGCCACCTCCTTCCGCACCGCTTCCCGTGGTTCGAGCAGTCGCCGCAGGTTGCCCAGGCCCCGTGAAACCTGCGCCTTGGCCGTACCCACCGGGCACCCCTGCACCTGCGCCACCTCCGCGTAGCTCATGCCCATCACATGCCGCAGGACCACGGGTACCCGGTGTATCTCCGGCAGTTCGGACAGCGCCGCGACCAGCCGGTCACGGTCCTCCGCAGTCGAGGCCCGCTCCTCGGGCCCGGGCCTCCCGTCGCTCCACATATCTTCCGCGTCCTCCACTCGCATGGCCGACACCGGTCGCCGCATGCTGGTGCGCACATGGTTGCGCCACACGTTCGCCGCGATCGTCAGCAGCCAGGCGCGCGGCCGCAGCTCCCGCCGGCGCGCGCCGGAGTAGCCCTGCAGCGCCGTGTAGGCGCGCAGGAACGTGTCCTGTCCCAGGTCGTCCGCCTCGGCGGCGGAACCGGTCACCCGCAACAGGAAGAGGTGAACCGCCCTCGCGTGGACCCGGACCAGCTCGGTGAAGCCGCCGTCCAGATCCCGCGCGAGCAGTTCTGTCAGCTGCTCGGCCTCGTCTTCCATCACTGAGGAAACACCGTCCCGATGAATAGGGTTGCCGGAGAGACGAATTCCCCGCCGGTGAGCGGACGTGCGGCGCTCACTTCGTCCGGGCAGGAACCGTCGGAGCGTCCAGCACGGGGTCGCCGGAGCTGATGGCCTCGTACAGGCGCTGCATACGCGGGGTCGGCTCGATGCCCAGGGCGTCCCTCAGCATGCGGCTCAGCCCGTGGTGGACGGCGAGCGCCCGGGTCCGCTCGCCGGACCGGTGCAGCGCGAGCATGTACTGGGCGTGGATGTTCTCGTGCGTGGGGTGCAGTACGGCCAGAGCACCCAGCTCGTCGCGGAGTTCACGGTGCCGGCCGAGCCGCAGGTCCGCCTCGATGCGGCGTTCCAGCACGCATTTGCGGGTCTCTTCCAGCTCGACGAGATGGGTGGTGCTGAGCGGACCTGTCTGTACGTCCACGAGCGCGGGTCCGCGCCACAGGGCGAGGGCTCCGGAGAACTGCTCGGAGGCCTCCTCGAAGTCGCCCTTCGTCGCGGCCTCCTGGCCGCGCCGGGTCAGGGACTCGAAGCGGAAGCGGTCGAACGCGTGGAGGGGGATCTTCAGCTGGTAGCCGTGATTCCGGGTGACCAGGGACTGGGTCCGGTCATTCGCCGGAGAGGTACCGCGCAGAGCCTGTCTTACTTGCAGTACGTAGGTCTGCAGTGTGGACATCGAACTTTTCGGGGGGCTGGAGTCCCAGAGCTCTTTTATGCATTCGCTGGCCCGGACCATCTGATTTGCGTTGAGCATCAGGAATGCGAGCAGCTGGCGTGGCTTCGGTGCGCCCGGCGCCAGGTTGACCCCGTTGCTGAACAGCGACAATGGCCCCAGTACGCCCATTTCCATTGCCTTCTCCATGTTTTCGAAGACGTCTGTTCCATTGGGGTACAACGGTATGCGTAAGGTTTCGGGCCGGTCAATTTTATTGCAATTAATTATCGAGGTGATAAGCGTTGCTTTTCATGCTGCGGGCCCCCGCCGTGAGGCGGGGGCCCGCAGCATGTGGGGTATATGGATGATCAGCAGTGGTGGTGGATGGGCCTACGGGGAATCAGCTGACACGCAGGCTTCTCGAACCCTGTACGGCGCGATGGATGTCGAGCGCCGCGGTGGACCGGTTGAGGGTGATGTAGTGCAGCCCGGGAGCGCCCTCGTCGAGGAGCCGGCCGGCCATGGCGGTGGCGTGGTCGACCCCGATCCGGTAGGCGGCCGAAGGCTGGTCACGCGCGGCCTCCAGACGGTGGGCGAGGTCTTCGGGGAAGGTGGCGTTGCTCAGCTCCGCGAACCGGCGGATCTGCCGCACATCGGTGGCGGGCATGATCTCCGGAATGATCGGGGTGTCGCAGCCGGCGCCCGCGATCCGGTCACGCAGCCGCAGATAGTGCTCGACGTCGAAGAACATCTGGGTGATGGCGTAGTCCGCCCCCGCCCGGCACTTGTCCACGAAGTGCCGGACGTCGCTCTCCCAGTCGGGGGAGCGGGGGTGCCGCTCGGGGAAGGCGGCGACCCCGACACTGAAGTCGCCCATCTCCTTGACCAGCGAGACCAGTTCATGGGCGTGCCGGAAGCCCCGCGGATGGGGGACCCAGGCGGTGGCCGGGTCGCCGGGCGGATCACCCCGCAGGACGAGGACGTCCCGGACGCCGGCGTCCGCGTACTGCCCGATCATGTTGCGCAGTTCGGCGACCGAGTGGCCTACGGCGGTGAGGTGGGCGACCGGTCGCAGGGTCGTGTGCGCCGCGATGCGCCCGACGGCGGCGATCGTACGGTCGCGGGAGGACCCGCCGGCTCCGTACGTCACCGACACGAAGGTCGGGCTGACGGCCTCGACCCGGCGGACGGCGTCCCACAGCGTGCGCTCGCCCGCCTCGGTCTTCGGGGGGAAGAACTCGAAGGAGTACGAGCGCTCGCCGCGGGCGAGGATGTCGTTCAGGCCGTCGTCCGGCCGTGCCGGCCGCACGGTGGGCGCTGCCTTCGGGGCCGGCGTGCTCACGCGGACACACCCGTCAGGCGCGGTTCGATCTCACGGGCCGCCTCCGGGCCGTACGTGGTCCCGATCCGGTGCAGGAGATCGGGTACGGAGAGCTTGTACTCCTGGGTGCCCACCGATTCGAGCACCGTGGTGGCCAGCGCGCAGCCGAGCTGGGCGGCACGTTCGTAGGACCAGTCCCAGGCCGTGCCCGCCAGGAAACCGGCACGGAAGGCGTCGCCGACGCCCGTGGGGTCGACCGGATCCGTGGTGGGGACGGCGGGGATCCGCACCACCGGGCGGCCCGCACGGGCGATGACGACGCCGTCCGGTCCCAGGGTGGTGATCCAGGTGCCGACCCGCTCCAGGACACCCTCCTTGGACCAGCCGCTCTGCTTCTGGAGCAGGGCGGCCTCGTAGGCGTTGGTGAACAGGAAACGCGCCCCGTCCACGAGCCGACGGGTCTCCTGCCCGTCCAGACGGGCGAGCTGCTGGGAGGGGTCGGCCGCGAAGTCGATCCCCAGCCGGCGGCACTCGTCGGTGTGATGGCGCATCGCCTCCGGGTCGTTGGGCGCGACGACCACCAGATCGAGACCACCGACACGGCGGGCCGTCGCCGCCAGGGTGATCTCCTTGGCCTCGGCCATCGCGCCCGCGTAGAAGGTGGCGATCTGGTTCTGGTCGGCGTCCGTCGTGCACACGAAGCGCGCGGTGTGCAGGGACTCGCTCACATGGACCAGTTCGGTGTCCACGCCGTTGTCGTGCAGCCAGGCGCGGTAGTCGGCGAAATCACCGCCGACCGATCCCGCCAGCACCGGACCGAGGCCGAGCCGGCCCAGTCCCACGGCGATGTTCGCGGCGACCCCGCCCCGGCGGATCTCCAGCGAGTCGGCCAGGAAGGACAGCGAGACCTTGTCGAGCTGCTCGGCGATCAGCTGGTCGGTGAACCGTCCGGGGAAGACCATCAGATGGTCGGTGGCGATGGAACCGGTCACGGCGATGCGCACGGCGTAATCTCCTTGGGCCTTGCGGTTCAGTGGGGAGCGGGACGAGCAGGCGGTCAGCCGGGGATCAGGCCCGCGGCCTCGCGCAGGGCCTGGGCGCGGTCGGTGCGCTCCCAGGTGAAGCCGGGGAGTTCGCGGCCGAAGTGGCCGTAGGCAGCGGTCTGGGCGTAGATCGGGCGGAGCAGGTCGAGGTCGCGGATGATCGCGGCCGGGCGGAGGTCGAAGACCTCACCGATCGCGTGCTCGATCCTCTCCGTGCCGATCGTGGCGGTACCGAAGGTCTCGACGAACAGACCGACGGGCTCCGCCTTGCCGATCGCGTACGCCACCTGGACCTCGCAGCGGGCGGCCAGCCCGGCCGCGACGACGTTCTTCGCGACCCACCGCATCGCGTACGCGGCGGAACGGTCGACCTTGGAGGGGTCCTTGCCGGAGAAGGCGCCGCCGCCGTGCCGGGCCATGCCGCCGTACGTATCAATGATGATCTTGCGACCGGTGAGGCCGGCGTCACCCATCGGGCCGCCGGTCTCGAAGCGGCCGGTCGGGTTCACCAGGAGCCGGTAGCCCTCGGTGTCCAGCTTGATGCCGTCCTCGGAGAGCCGGGCCAGGACGTGCTCGACGACGAACTCCCGGATGTCGGGGGTCAGGAGCGAGTCCAGGTCGATGTCGGCCGCGTGCTGGGTGGAGACGACGACCGTGTCCAGACGGACCGGCCGCGCGCCGTCGTACTCGATGGTGACCTGGGTCTTGCCGTCGGGGCGCAGGTAGGGCACGACGCCGTCCTTGCGGACGTCGGTCAGCCGGCGCGCCAGCCGGTGGGCGAGATGGATCGGCAGCGGCATCAGCTCGGGCGTCTCGTCGCAGGCGTAACCGAACATGAGGCCCTGGTCGCCCGCGCCCTGCTGGTCGAGCTCATCGCCTTCGCCCCCGACCCGCTTCTCGTACGCGGTGTCGACGCCCTGCGCGATGTCCGGGGACTGGGCGCCGATGGACACCGAGACGCCGCAGGAAGCACCGTCGAAACCCTTGCTGGAGGAGTCGTAGCCGATCTCCAGGACCTTCTGCCGGACCAGGGCGGCGATGTCGGCGTACGCGGTGGTGGTGACCTCGCCGGCCACATGCACCTGGCCGGTGGTGACCAGGCATTCGACCGCCACGCGGGAGGCCGGGTCCTGGGTGAGCAGCGCGTCGAGGATCGTGTCGCTGATCTGGTCGGCGATCTTGTCGGGGTGACCTTCGGTCACGGATTCCGAGGTGAACAGACGGGAGGACAAGGCGACTCCTGGGTCGGGGACGGACGGGTGGGCGGGAGGACGGCGGGCTGCGGCGGAGCCGCGGTGCACGGTCATGGCAGCCGTCCGCCCGGCCGCCGCAGCGCCCGGTCGACCAGCGGACCGGCCGCCCCGGTGTAGCCGGCCGGGTCCAGCAGGACCGCCAGCTCCCCGGCGTCGAGGTGCCGGGCGATCTCGGGGAGCGCGGCAAGTACCTGGGCCAGCGGCCGGCCGGTGCGCCGGGCGGTCGTGGACGCCTGCGACAGCACGTCCCTGGCCGGGCCCCGGCCCAGGTGCGGCGCCAGTACCGCGGCGACGCGTTCGGACACCACCTGGCTCCGGGTCATGCCGAGGTTGGCGCGCATGCGTTCCGGCCCGACGACGAGTCCTTCGGCGAGCTCGACGGCCGTGTGGGCCGCCCCTCCGGCCAGCCGCAGACACTCGCGCAGCAGCTGCCATTCGGCGTGCCAGGCGCCCGCCGACCGTTCGTCCTCCGCGAGCATGCACCCGGCCAGTCCGGCGGACAGCGCGGGGACCTGGAGGGCGGCGCTGCGGATCATCGTGGCGAGGACCGGGTTGCTCTTGTGCGGCATGGCCGAGGAACCGCCGCGGCCCTCGACGGCCGGTTCGCTCACCTCGCCGACCTCCGTACGGCACAGCGACTGCACATCGACGGCGATCTTGCCGAGCGCACCCGTGGTGAAGGCGAGCACCGCGGCCAGATCGGCGATCGGTGTACGCAGGGAATGCCACGGCACCCGCTGCGGGGCCAGCCCCGTCTCCGCCGCGAAGGCACTGTTGAGGGCGTCGGGGTACGTGCCGTCGTCGGTCGTGGCAGGTGCACGGTCCATCGCGCCGGGATGTGTGCCGTCGTCAGTGGCGGCTCCCGCGTCGATCGCCGCGTACTCCAGATAGCCGGCCAGGGTGCCCGCCGCACCGCCGAGCGATACGGGAAGCCCCGTCTCCAGGACGCGGGCCACCCGGTCGGCCGCGTCCAGCACCAGATCGCGCCAGCCGGCGGCCTTGAGCCCGAAGGTGGTCGGTACGGCGTGCAGCGCCAGGGTCCGGCCGGCCATGGGGGTGTCGCGGTGCTCGGCGGCCAGGGCGCGCAGCGCCTCGGCCGTGCGCCGCAGATCGGCCAGGACCAGGCGCAGCACCCGGGCGGACACCAGCATCGCGCCGGTGTCGAGGACGTCCTGGCTGGTGGAGCCGCGGTGCACGTACTCGGCGGCGGCCGGGTCCTTCCGCGCCACCAGCAGGGCCAGCGCACGCACCAGCCCCACAACGGGATTCGCCGTCTCGCGGGCGGCCAGTGCCAGCGCCCGCACATCGAACAGATCGGCGCGGGCGGCTTCGGTGATGATGCGCGCCGCACCCCGTGGCACGGTGCCGAGCGCCGCCTGCGCGCGGGCCAGAGCCGCCTCGGCGTCCAGCATGGCCTGCAGCCAGGCCCGGTCGTCCACCGCCTCCTCGGCGGGGGTCCCGGCGCGCACCGGCGAGAGCAGACCGGCGTCGGGGCCGGGGCCCGGGGCCGCCGTCATGCCATCACTTCGGTGAAGTCGCTGTCCGGCGCATCCGGCGCGGGCGCGGAGGCCGGGGCGGGGTCCAGGCTCAGCACCGTCCGTGCCAGGGCGTCCGAGTCGCCCAGCGTCACCGAGTTGACGCCCGGCCGGATTCCGGCCGCGGTCACCCAGTGGACGGCCTCGGTGGGGACGCCGTACGCGAACCGGCGCGGATGGGCGCGGCCTTCCGCGTCCACCAGACGGTACGGACGTTCGGTGACCGCCAGGCCGCCGGTCTCGTAACTCGTGCCGCAGGTGCCGTCGATGCGGTAGGCGCGGGCCTGTCCGGAGGCCAGCAGGTGGGTCAGCAGCGGGTCGGCGGTGCGTCGTATGTCCGGTTCGGGCAGCCGGGCCTCGACCAGTACGGAGGTACGCACCGGCTCCCCGCCCACCCGGTCCGAGGTGGCCTCGAAGAACGCGGCCCCGTCCTCCTCGGCGATGCGCACGCTCATTCCCGGCCCGAGCACCTCCAGGACCCCCGCCCGCAGCAGCGCGATCATCTCCTCGATGCGCGAGGCGGGCGGGCCGATCGACAGGAAGGCGTTGAGCGGCGTGTACCAGCCCTGCAGATCGTCCCGGTAGGAGTTGCCCTCCAGACGGCCGTGGTCGACCGCGAGCCGTATCTCGTTGCGCAGGTCGCGCAGGACGTCCAGGGCGGCTTTCACGGGTCCGCTCACGTTGCCCGCACGGGCGTCGTGCACGTCCTTCGCCAGATACCCGAGCAGCCAGTCCCGGAAGTCGGCCGGGCCGGCGAAGACCCGGGCGCCGTAGGGGCGCGAGATCTTCTCCCAGTCCCAGCGCTCGCCGGGGGCGATGGCGTACTCGTCGAGCAGACGCTGCTCGGCCGCGCCCGCGGGGGCGGCCAGATAGCGGCCGGTGAACTCCTCGCTCCTCGTCTGCCCGTCACGGGCTGTCAGCACCGTGCCGTAGTAGACGCTCTCCACCTCTTTGGCGATCAACGGCCACAGGTCGCTGCCGAAGTGCAGACGCTCACCGTCCAGGGCGCGCCGGTGCAGCACGGCGACCGCCTCGGGGGTGAGGAGTGCGGGCAGATGGCGCCCGGTCGCACCCTTCTGGTTCTCGCCCCGCGCGTGGTACGGAATCCCGCGCCGTGACCCCGCGTACAGCCGCGGCTCACGGCCCGACGGCCGGTAGACCAGGCCGTCGCCGACCCGTTCGAAGCGGCCGCCGCGCCCGAGGGTGAGCAGTGCCATGTGATCGAAGAAGTTCAGCCCGAGCCCGCGCAGCAGCACGCCCTGGCCCGGCCGGACGGCGGACAGGTCCACATCCGCGGGGTTGGCCGGCAGGACATGGAGCAGTCCGTGGGCCCGCGACTCCCCGGCGAGGCGCTCCTCGTCGGGCGACGTGGCGGCGGGCACATGCCCCTGGGCGAGCACCACCGCGTCCAGACCGGTGATCCGGGTGCCGTCCGCGAGCGTGAGGACCTGGGGACCGCTGCCCGCTTCTGCTGCCGGGCCGGCCGGGGCGTCGTCCAGGGCGACGGCGCGGGACCGGTGCTCCACGACGGTGACGTGGGCGGGCGCCCGGGAGACCGTCGTGGCGAAGACCTCCTCCAGGTACCGGCCGTACAGCGCCCGGCTGGGATACGAGTCGGGGCCCAGAGCGGCCGCCTCGGCACGAAAGCGGCCGCCGGGGTCGGCCGCGGTCGTCGCCGGATTCCCGGTGAGGCAGCGCGACTTGGCCCACTCGTACAGGCTCGGCCCGTCCTCGATGGGGCCGTTCATCACCACGCTGCCGTCGGTGTACACGGTGACCTGCGAGGCGACGGTGTTCATCAGCAGATGTGGTGACTGGCCGGTCCGCCAGACCTGGCCGGGACCGGGGCGGGCGACGTCCACGACATGGACCGTCACCGCCGGGTGGGAGGCGGACTTCCGCTCGTTGGCACAGATTCTCTCCAGCACGGACAGACCGCGGGGCCCTGCCCCGACGATGCAGACCGTAAGGTCCCCGCTGCTCATCCGGATGCTCCGATACGTCTCGAAGGAGGGGGCACAGCTTCCAACCGAAGGCACTGCGGGACAGCCCTCAGACCGGGGCCGCGACCAGCAGGCTGGTCTCAAGTGCGAGGGGGTGCACGGACTCCAGACGGAGTCCCGCGGCCCTGAGCACGTCCTGGTAGCCGGACAGCTGCCGCTCGCGCCCGCCGGCGGCCATGAGCAGATGCAGATCCCACAGCAGCGGCAGCATCGCCGAGCCGTCCCGGGGAATGACCCGTTCCAGGATCAGCAGGCGGGAGCCGTCCGGCATGGCCCGGCGGATGTGGGAGAGCAGCTGCACGCAGCGTTCGTCGTCCCAGTCCTGGAGCACCCGAGCGAGCAGATAGGCGTCGGCGCCCCCGGGCACACCCTGGAACACGTCGCCTCCCACGGCCTCGTACCGGCCGGGACCGACGGCCGCGTCGAGGTGCCGCCGGGCGATCGGAACCATGTGGGGCTGGTCGAAGAGGACGCCGTGGACCTCGGGGTGGGCCCGCAGCACGGTGGCCAGGAGCGCCCCGCTGCCTCCGGCCACGTCCACGACGGTGCCGGCCTTGCTGAAGTCGAAGGCGTCCAGGACGTCGGGGAAGAACACGTTGCCCGCGTTCATGGCCCGCTGGAACTTCAGGCCCGCCGACGCCTCACCGCGCAGATACGTGTGCAGCGAGACCCCGAACGCGTGGGTGAAGCCGGAGGTGCCGCTCCTGATGGCGGGTACCACCGCCCCCCACGCCCGGTGGAACTCCTCGCCGTAGATGCGGACCATGTCCTTCATGGACTGGTCGGCCTCCTCGCGCAGCAGTTCGCTGACGGCGGTCGGCCGGTAGCCGTCCTCGCCCGTGCCGTCGAAGACCTGCATGGCCGTCAGCAGCCGCATCAGACGGGTGATGCCGTCCTCGCTGGCTCCGGCGGCGGCCGCCAGCTTCTCGTCGGTGGTGTGCCCCGCGGCGATGTGATCGGGGATGTCCAGGGCCACGGCCGCGTACAGGGCCTGCGACTGCCAGGCACCGGTGATGATGTCGACGACCCGGCGCGCTGCGATCCGGTCGACCATGAAGGGGCCTTCCTGCGAGGTGGGGGTACGGGGACGGGGCGTGCTCAGCCGGAGTGCGCGGGGCGCTGGACGATCGCGACGGAGTCCCCCGCCGGCTCGTGCAGCAGCCGGCGGTGCTCCTCGCGCAGACGGCGCTTGAGGACCTTGCCGGTCACCCCGACGGGCAGCTCGTCCCGTCCGGTGGCGATGACCAGGGCGTGCAGCCGGGCCAGACCCGCGTCGTCGAGGGCCGCGTTGCAGGCCCGCAGGAGGTCGCCCGGGACGCGTTCGGTGCTGTCCGCGTAGTGCACCACCGCGACCGGGACCGTGAACTCCGGGGCCTGCGGGTCCTCCACGGCCACGACCGCCGTGTCCAGGGCGCCGGTCGTCAGCAGCACGACCTCCTCCAGCGGGAGGCTGTGGACGTCACCGCCAGCGGTCCTGATGACATCGGGGGTGCGGTCGAGGTGGTACCACCGGCCCTCGGCGTCCCGGCGGACGATGTCACCGGTCAGGAAGTAGCCGTCGACCAGCGATTCCTCGTTCAGCCCGGGGTCGTCCCAGTAACCCGGGGTGACGCTGGGGGTGCGCACGCCCAGCCGCCCCGCCTGCCCGGCCGGAACCTCGCGGCCGGCCTCATCCAGCACGGCGGCCCTGCGCACCACGCGGGCGGGCGCGCCGATCAGCCGCCCGTACCGCGAAGTCGTCGGAGTGAAAGCCTGCTTGAAGAGAACCATCCCCATCTCCGACGAGCCGAGACCGTCCAGGTAGACCGAGCCGGGGACCCGCTTGGCGCCCCTGCCGCGGCTGCCGAGGGCGATCAGCGGGCGGATGTGCCGCTCGTGGGAGGCGTCCCCCATCCCGTTCCAGGTGTGGATGGACTGGGCGGCCTCCGGCAGGATCTCGCCGGGATCGATCTCGGCGAGGGTGAGCGGGAAGCCGAGGATCGTGGTGGGGCGGAAGCTGTTGATGGCCTGCACGGCCCGCTCGCCGTTGGCGCCGTCCAGCATCAGCGTGGGGATGCCGAGCAGGATGGCCATGCTCAGATAGCTGATGCCGGCCGAGTGGCTGTGCGGAAGGGCGGTCAGCAGCCGGTCCGTACGCAGCGAGGGGAAGGTCCACAGCCGCTCGCGCTTGCCCGTGAAGAACGAACCGTGGTGGAACACCGGCGCCTTGGGGCGGCCCGTGGTGCCGGACGAGTGGGAGATCATCACCAGGTCGTCGGGGGAGTGCCGATGAGGGAATCCGGCCAGGGGCCGGGCGGGCCCGGTGGCGGTGGCGTCCAGCACCTGGATGTCCTGGAGCCGCGGTGCGTTGTCCACGGCACCGGCCTCCCACTGGCCGGCACACGCGTTCAGCAGCGCGTCGTCGCCGACGACCAGCTCGGCCTCGGTGCGCAGGAAGTACTCGGCCGCGGTCGCCGGTTCCATCCGCGGATTGCAGTGCACGGCCGCCGCGCCCAGGCTCGTGAGGGCGATGTGGTGGAGCAGGCCGAAGAGCCCGTTCCGGGTGAGGACACCGACATGGGTGCCGGCCGCCACCCCCTGCTCGCGGTACCAGTTCGCGTAGCGGATCACGGCGACGCGGATGTCGTTGAGGGACAGGCCCTCCAGCGGCTCGGTCGCCCAGGACGGGGAGTCGACGTCCGGGTGGAAGATCAGCGGCCGGTCACGGTCGTCGGCGACCTTCCAGGCGTACCAGAAGAAGTTTCCGGCGCCCAGTCCGCGACCGGCGAAAAGGCGCATGCGCTGCGCCGCAGACCGGTGTGTGCCGAACAGGAACATAGAAATACCTCACGCTCCGCATGGAGAGCCGAATTAGGGCGAGGACTGTGAACCCGGGGAGCTCGGCAGGGAATCTGCCGACCCGGCTCGCCCGAAGTCTGCAAGGTCCCCCTATAGATCCGGTCCACGGCCGTTATTTCCGCTGACCGGAATGGTGCCGGGACGTTTCCGGACGGCCGGGAACGGTCCTCGATCCATTCTTCAGATACGACTGCGACGATGCCCGCGGCAGTTGTACGGAACTCAGGCTGGAGGCCCGTCGGATGGACCGACCATCGACCACACCGGTCGCCATCGTGGGGGGCGGCCCCGTCGGACTGCTGCTCGCCCTCTTCCTCGACCGGTACGGCGTCGATTCCGTCGTCCTCAACGCCGGGTCCTCGGTGCCCGACGAACCCAGGGGCAGCACCCACAACGCCCGCACCATGGAGCACTACCGCACCCTGGGCCTCGCCGACCGGGTACGCGCCCTGGGCCTGCCCGCCCACCACGACGCGGGAATCTCCTTCTCCACCCGGTACAGCGGCCACGCACTGGCGCGGCTGCCCTGGCCCGGCCCCGCGGAGTCACGCCGGCAGGTCGCGGCGCAGGACCCAACCGGCCAGGTGCCCGAGCCGATGCACCGGGCCAACCAGATGTACGTGGAACGCCTGCTGCTCGACCGGGCCCGCGCCGGCAGACACATCACCCTGCGCTTCGGCGCCCGGGTCACCGGCCTCCAGCAGGAGCCGGACCGGGTGGTACTGACCGCCGAGGACGCCGGAGGAACGCAGACCTGGCATGCCCGCTACGCGGTGGGGGCCGACGGCGGCCGCAGCTTCGTACGCCGCAGCCTGGGCATCTCCTACCGCGGGGAAGGCGCGCTGGACCAGGACGTGCTGGGCCGCCGGGCGACCGCGGCCCATCTGCGTGTGCCCACGCTGTACCGGGACTTCCTCAAGGACCGGGCGGCCTGGAGCAACTGGGTCTTCAACGGTGAGCTCGCCCTCAATCTCATCGCGCTCAACGGGGCCGACGAGTTCTTCCTCCTGACCAGCTCGGTCGACCCGGACACGGCGGACGACGGCACGCTGGTGCGGCTAGTCCGGCGCGCGGCGGGCGTCGACCTGCCGGTCGAGGTGCTCAGCCACCGGCCGTGGACGGCGGGCGCGGCCCTGGTCGCCGAGCGCTTCGGCGCCGGCCGCGTGCTGCTGGCCGGCGACGCGGCCCACCTGTTCACCCCCAACGGCGGCTTCGGCATGAACACCGGAGCGGACGACGCCGCCAACCTCGCGTGGAAGCTCGCGGCCGCCGTCCAGGGCTGGGCGGGCGGGCACCTGCTCGACTCGTACGAAGCCGAGCGCAGGCCGGTCGCGCTGCGCAACACCGCGGCAGCACGCCAACTGGGCATCGGCCTCGGAGCGATCGAGCGGCCCGCCGCCCTTGAGGAGGACTCGGCCGACGGGCGCGCCGCGCGGGAGAAGACCGGCCTCGCGCTCGCCGAGTACGGGCAGCTGACGCTGGACACCCTCGGCGTCCAGCTCGGTGCCCGCTACGACGCCTCGGCGATCATCGACGCCGGCCGGTGCACCCCGCCCCCCGACGCGTTCACCTCGTACACCCCCTCCGCGATACCCGGCGGCCGGACACCGCACCTGTGGCTGGACGACGTCCACGGCCCCGGCAGCTCACTGTTCGACCGGCTCGGCACCGGGTTCACCCTGCTGCGGGTGGGCGGACGGGCGCCCCGCGGCGACGCGCTGGCCACCGCGGCGGCGGAACACGGAGTCCCCCTGACCACGCTGGAGCTGCCCGGTGACCGGGCGCGCGAACTGTACGGACGCGCCCTGGTCCTGGTCCGCCCCGACCAGCACGTGGCCTGGCGCGGCGACGAGCTGCCCGGTGATCCAGGGGCGCTCATCCGCCTCGTGACGGGTCATTAGCGGACTGAATAGCTTCGATCAATTCCGCTGATCCCTGCCCGGCGCGGAATGATCCGACCGTGCTCAGGGCGTTGTGGAACACAGAAGAATTCCCGGGAAACCTCTGCTGACCCACTGCGGGGATTTTCGTTACGGCCGGTCGCGGGAAAACCTCCCGGCGGCGGTCGCGAGAAAAGCGAGGATCAATGCATTTCTGTGTACTCGGTCCGCTGTCCGTCATCGACGAGGGAATCGACCGTACGCCCAGCGCCCCCAAGCAGCGTCAGATGCTGGCGCTGCTCCTCATGAACGCCAACCACGTCGTGTCGATGTCACAGTTCGTCGAGGAGTTATGGGAGTACAGCCCGCCCTCCAGCGCTGTCGCGGCTGTGCACACGTACGTCATGCAGCTGCGCCGCACCCTGGGCGGCCGGGCCGCCGGTGAGGTTGCCGGGCCCGGCCGGATCTGTACCCGGGACCAGGGCTACGTTCTGCGGGTCGGGCCGGGAGAGCTGGACCTGGACCTGTACGAGGAAGAGGTGCGGGTCGCCCGCAACAGCCTGGACAGCGGGGCGCTGGACCGCGGCGCGCTGGAACTGTGCGCGGCCCAGCGCAGATGGAGCGGCCAGATCCTGGTGGACGTGCCGACCGGGCCGCTGCTGCACGCGGCGATCGCGGTGATCGAACGCAACCGGCTCGACGCCGTCGGCAGGCGGATACGCGCGGACCTGGATCTGGGCCGCCACCACGGCCTCATCGGCGAACTGAGCTCGCTGGCCCACGAGTACGCCGCCGACGAAGAGCTCGCCGCCCAGCTGATGCTCGCCCTGTACCGGTCGGGCCGCCGGGTGGACGCGCTGGCCGTCTTCCACCGGCTGCGGCGGGCGCTGCGCGACGAGCACGGCGCGACGCCCTCCCGCCGTATCCAGCAGCTCAACACCGACATTCTTTCCGCGCATCCGCGGCTGGAGTCCCCGTCGAGGCCGCAGTGGCGGCTCTCCCTGGACCTCGTCGCACCGCACGCCGCCGCGGAGCGGCCCGGACCGCGCCCGGGCAGCCGGGCGCCGGCCGTACAGGAGTTCAGGCGGCGCTCTTCGCACGCATCCCGATGAGGGCGTTGGCCGCCGCGGGGACCATCAGCGCCAGTGCCAGCCAGAACGCCTGAGAGATGCCACCGGCGAGAGCGGCTGCTCCGCTGCCGTCGGCGGCCGGGGCGCAGATCGTGACCACGAGGGCCAGCCCGAGCGCGGCGCCGATCTGGCCCGCGGACTGCACCACGCCCGCGGCCAGTCCCACATTGCGCATGCAGATGTCGGCGCACGCGGTCACTTCGCAGGTCATCCAGATGAAGGGGAGGCCCGCACCGGTCAGCGCCAGCCCCGGGAGCAGGCCCGTCAGGTAACCCGACTCAGAGGTGACGTTCGTCAGCATCAGGAGCCCGGCGGCGACCAGGGCGCAGCCGACCAGACAGGGCAGCCGAGGACCGTGGCGGGCGAGCATGCGGGCGCACCCGCGGCCGACCAGGAGGATGCCGCCGACCATCGGGAGCAGGGCGCCGCCGGCCTCCAGCGGACTGTAGTGGTGTACCCGCTGGAGGTAGATGCTGCAGATGAACACCACCGGCCCGGTGGCCGCGGAGACCAGCAGTATGCCGACGGCGCCCGCGACCAGACCCCGGTCGCGCAGGACGGCCACGGGCAGCAGGGGATCGGCGGACCGGGTCTGGCGCACCGCGAGAAGCGCCCAGAGAGCGGCGGATACGGCGCACAGCCCCCAGGTGCCGGCCGCGCTCCCGTGTCCCGGGATGCGGACCAGGGCGGCGACCAGGCTCAGCAGGGCCCCGATCAGGGCGAAGGAGCTGAGGAAGTCCACCCGGGGCCCGCGCACCGGGATCCCGTCCGGGGCCCGCGTCCCGGCCAAGGCCTGCGGCCCGTCCAAGGCCCGCGTCCCGTCCGGGGCCCGCGTCCCGGCCCGTACGGCGTCCGGTGGACAGAGCCGGCGCGCGGCGAACAGTGCCGCGAGGGCGACGGGGAGGCTGAGGTAGAAGGCCCACCGCCAGTCGAGCCGGTCGACCACCACCCCGCCGGCCAGCACGCCCAGGATCGAGCCGGCGCCACCGGCCCCCGCCCACAGTGCGAGGGCCCGGGCCCGTTCGGTGCGGCCGGTGGAGCGGGCGAGCAGGATGGCCATGGCGGAGGGCACCAACAGGGCCGCGCACACAGCCTGCGCGGCCCTGAAGACGATCAGCAGTACCCCGCTGGGCGCGGCACCGCAGGCGGCCGACGCGGCGGCGAATCCCGCGAGACACCACAGGAACAGCCGGCGCGCGCCGACGAGGTCCGTCAGCCGCCCGCCCAGCAGTTGGAGCCCGCCGACCAGCAGGACGTAGACATTGGTCACCCAGTGCACGCCCGACAGGCTCATCGACAGATCGTGCTGGATCTCCGGCAGGGCGAGGACGACGATGCCCGCGTCCGCGTTGGCCAGCAGCGGTGCCAGCGCGACCAGCAGGGTCAGCGGGAGCGGGGACGCGCCGGGCCCCGTCCGGCCCCGGGTCCCGGACACGGCGGTCGGGGCCCCGTCCGGCCTGCGGACGAGGTGGGACAGCGCCATGCCGGCTCCAGGATGCGAGGCCCGACACGGCGGGCGGGGAGTACGGGCAGCGGAGCCCGGGTGCCGGTGACCGGCACCGTGTGAACAGACGCGTGGCGGGCCCCGGCCCTCCGGGACCCGCCACGCGGTAGGGGTCAGATCTCCTTGAGCTGACCGCCGTCGACGACGAGCTCGGTGCCCGTGGTGCTGCCGGAGCGCGGCGAGGCGAGCAGGACGACCGCGTCGGCGATCTCCTGGGGCTCGACGAAGCGGCCGGTGGACAGGTTCAGCATCTGCGGCACGACGGTGGAGATGACGCTGTCGCGGTCGGTGCCCGCCTGCGCGGCGATCTTGTCGGCGACGCCGCCCTCCTCGGTCCACCACTCGGTGAGCGTGACGCCCGGGACGACCGCGTTGACGCGGATGCCCTGCGGGGCGAACTCGCCGGACAGCTGCTTGGTGAGGTTGGCCAGGCCGGCCTTGGCCGCACCGTAGTCGACGTTGATCGGCGAGGGCTGGTGGGCGTTGCCCGACGTGATGTTGACGATCGCGGCGGCGTCGCTCTTCAGCAGGTGCGGGATCGCGGCGCGGACGGCGCGGACGGCGCGGACCACGGCGAACAGGTTGAAGTTGAACATCGCCTGCCAGTCGTCGTCCGAGGCGTCCAGGAAGGAGCCGCGGGGCAGGGACACACCGGGCGGCGGGCCGCCGGCGTTGTTCACCAGGATGTCCAGCTTGCCGAACTCGGTGATCGCACGCTCCACGACGTACGCGGGCGCGTCACGGTCGGTCAGGTCGACCGGGACGTGCACCAGATTCGGCCCGGCGAGCTCGTGGAGACCGGGGCTGATCTTGCGGGAGGCGGCCACGACGCGGGCGCCCTCCTGCAGGAGGGTACGGGTGATGGCGAGCCCCATGCCCTTGGAGGCGCCGGTGACGACTGCTACGCGGCCGGAAAGCTGCAGGTCCATGAAAGTCCTTATCGTGGTGATGTACTCGCCCACCGCGGTGGGGGAGGAGCTCTTGCGTTCCGCTCTCATGGGGGGAAACCCCGCCCGCGCCGAACGGGTTGCACCGGGTGCGCCGGGTCAGGGGCGCGGGCCGTCGGCATCCGCGTAGTGCCAGGCCGCCACCTCGTCGGGCAGCGGTTCGAGTTCGACGGTCTCGGACGGTTTGCGGTCCAGGTACTCCGGATTGCATCCCTGGTAGCCGAGCATCCGGGCCACCGGCGCGAGCGCCCCGAACAGCAGGCGCTGCACCCGCCACGGCGGCGTCGTGAAACGCACCACGTCACCGAACTCCAGCGTGGTGACGACCTGTTGCAGGAACTTGGGCATGCCCTCGGGACTGGTCCTGCCGTCCTGGGCGAGACCGAAGAGCTGCCGCAGCACCAGCGTCTCGAAACGGTCGGCGTTCTGCCGTACCTCGCAGATGTGGTACGACTCCTCGCCGGTGCAGTTCCACCAGCGGTGCTCGATGCCCGGCTGGATCAGCACACTCTGCCCGGGCCGCTCCAGCGTCACCTGCCGCCCGCCGATGAGGAAGGCCACCTTCCCCCGCACCAGGGTGAAGCGTTCCTCGCTCACCGGGTGGACGTGCTCGCCCGACACGGCCCCGCCGGGGCTCGCGTACACGTCCAGGATGGTCCTCGTGCCGCCGGTCTCCGACGCGGGCGTCCTGACGACCACACGCTCGCCGCACCGCGGATTCTCGTATACCTCGCCTCTGCTTACCGTCACGATAACCGCTCCTTATGTCCGAGGAATGTCCGCGAAAAACGCAACCGAATACCGATGTTCGGTGTTCGGGCGTTCTTGGGGCACTCCCGCATCTTGCGATTTCGTCGAAGAAGCGTGACCGTCCGGTCGCGGACGGTCAGGAAAGTGGACCGCGGGAATCGGATGGGGGCCTGCGGACAATGCCGCAGCATGCGCCGCAACATTTGGAGTGGAGTGGCTGGAAGTCGGTCGTACAGTCGGCTGCGGACGGCGGGCAGTGACTTCTGCCTGCGACGACGCGAGTACAGCGGACCGGTACATGCATTCCGCGCGATTCCACGCCCGTACGCCAATTCCGGGGAGCACGGGCCGTCCCTGTCCGGTCCGATTGACCACAACCGAAGAAGGCTCAAGGATGGCGCAGAAGACAGACGGGATCGGCCGACGCCGGTTCCTCGGGGCCGCGGCAGCGGTCAGTGGCGCGAGTGCGCTCGGCGGCGCGACGACGGCGCTCGCCACGCCGGCACAGGCGGCGGACGTGCCGACGACGGCAACGACGGCAACGACGTTCGGCCCCGTCGCCGTGACACCGAAGGACCAGCGGTACCGGGACCTGGTGCGCGGCATGAACCAGCGCTACATAGGCAGCCCCGAGTCGGTGCACCTCATCGGCTCCACCGGGCAGATACCGGCGATCGTGGAGAAGGCCGTAGCGGAGAACAAGCGGATCACCGTCCGCAGCGGCGGCCACTGCCTGGAGGACTTCGTCTTCAACCCCGAGGTGCAGGTCGTCCTGGACGTCTCGCTGCTCAACCAGGTCTACTACGACGCCACGCGCCGGGCGTTCGTCGTCGAGACGGGGGCGCAGCTGCTGGACGTCTACGAGAAGCTCTACCCGGTGTGGGGCGTCACCGTGCCCGGCGGCATCTGCTACTCCGTCGGCGCCGGCGGCCATGTCAGCGGCGGTGGCTGGGGCCTGCTCTGCCGTCAGCTGGGCCTGATCATCGACTACCTGTACGCCGTCGAGGTGGTCGTCGTGGGCGCCGACGGCAAGGCCCGCACGGTCGTGGCCACCAGCGACAGCAACGACCCCAACCGCGACCTGTGGTGGGCGCACACCGGCGGTGGCGGCGGGAACTTCGGCGTCATCACCCGGTACTGGTTCCGGACCCCCGGCGCCACCGGCACCGACCCGACGGCGCTGCTGCCCAAGCCGCCGGCCGAGGTGTACCTCAGCGCGGTGTCCTGGAAGTGGAGCGACATGGACGCCGCCTCCTTCCGGACCCTGGTCACCAACTACGCCTCGTTCTTCGCGGCCAACAGCGGCCCCACCAGCCCGTACAACGCGCTGGCCAGCTTCCTGGTGCTGCCGCACAAGTCCAACGGGCAGATCGCCATGGTCACCCAGGTCGACGCGACCGTCCCCGACGCCCGCGCCCTGCACGACAACTATCTCGCCGCCATCAACAACGGGCTGGGCGTCACCCAGGGGGCGCTGACGCGGGACGTCGGCGAGTTCCGCTCGATGGCCCAGCTCGCCGAGCCCCGCAGGCTGCCCTGGTTGGAGGCCACCCGCTACCTCGGCCCCACGAACGTGGACCTCACCGACCCGACGCTGCGCCAGGACTACAAGTCGTCCTACATGCGCGCCGGCTTCCCCGACCGCCACGTCGAGGTCATGTACAAGCACCTGACCCGCACCGACTTCGCCAACCCGCGTGCCTCGGTGACGCTCAGCTCCTACGGCGGCCGGGTCAACACGGTCGCACCCGCGGCCACGGCCTACCCGCACCGCGAGTCGGTGTTCAAGATGATGTGGATGTCGCTGTGGAGCGACGCGGCCGACGACGCCGCCAACGAGACGTGGAACCAGCAGTTCTACGAGGAGCTGTACGCCGACACCGGCGGCGTCCCGGTCCCCAACACGGTGACCGACGGCTGCTACGTCAACTACCCGGACCGTGACCTGAGCGACCCCGCACGGAACACGTCCACGACGCCCTGGCACGGCCTCTACTACAAGGGGAACTACACGCGCCTCCAGCAGATCAAGAAGACGTACGACCCCCGGAACATATTCAGGCACCGGCAGTCCATCCGGCTTCCGTCCTGACGGGCCCCGCGCACAGCCGCTGCCTCCCTGCCGCTTCGGCGGCGGGGAGGCAGCGGTTTCGGTGCTTCGGCGGTTCGGCTTCTCAGCGCTTCAGCGCTTCAGCGCGAAGGTGAGCCCGTCGGCGAACGGCAGCAGGCTCAGATCCACCCGCTTGTCGTCGCGCAGCTTGGCGTTGAACGCCCGCAGCGCCCGTGTCTCGGAGTCCTGGGCCTCGGGGTTGACGACCGCTCCGTGCCACAGGACGTTGTCGACCACGACCAGCCCGCCGGGGCGCAGCAGCTTCAGGGCCGCCTCGTAGTACTCGGCGTACCCCTCCTTGTCCGCGTCGATGAACACGAAGTCGAACGAACCGGGGGCGCCTTCCTCGCGCACCAGCTCCGCGAGCGTGTCGCGCGCGTCGCCCAGCCGCAGATCGACCTTGCCGGCGACGCCGGCCCGGCCGCAGAACTCCATCGCGGTCGCGGCCCACCCGGCGTCCAGGTCCAGGGCCACCACGGAGCCGTCCTCCGGCAGTGCCAGGGCCGTCGACAGCAGGCTGTAGCCCGTGAAGACACCGACCTCCAGGGTGCGCCTGGCGCCGATCGCCTTCACCAGCAGGGACAGGAACTGGCCCTGCTCGGGCGAGATCTGCATGAGGTGCAGGGGAAGCTCGGACGTCTTCTCCCGCAGTTCGCGAAGCAGATCGGTCTCGCGCAGGGACACATCGGCGACGTAGTCCTGCACGGCGTCACTCAACTCGACCTGGATTCTCACTCTGGTCCCCTCGATGATTTACCGGCGCCCGAAGGCATACATGTCGCAACTGCCTCTCACTGTGTGGCAATTAGAGCCGCAGCGAATATATCTGTCAACAATTCGAAGCTGTGTGGGATGCCGTCTTGATTGATCCTTCAGGCGGCCCTGGGACACTGGTTGCGTATCGTTGGAAGAATGGGCGGCGCATTCTTTTGCGTGTCCATTGTTCCGGCGAATTCGCACCCCCATCTCCATGAATTCTGTGCGGGCGCCCGCGTCCCGATGAGGAGGAATTCTCGTGAGCGCAGGCGAGCGAAGTCTCCGGGACTGCCTGGGGCAGTTCGCGTCCGGGGTCACCGTTGTCACCACCCGGCAGGGCGAAGGGGGAGGGGCGCACGGTGCCACCGTCAGCTCCTTCACCTCGGTCTCGCTCCGGCCGCCGCTGATCATGGTGTCGCTGGACCGGCGCAGCCGGCTGAGCACGCTGCTGGCCGGCCGGCCGTTCGGCGTGAACGTCCTGGCCGCGGACCAGAGCGACCTCGCACTGAGCTTCGCGGGCAGGGGCGATCTCGCCCGGGACACCGTCGAGTGGCAGGGCGGCGGTCCGGCACCGCGGCTGGCGGGCACCGTGGCCCACTTCTCCTGCGCCCCCTGGGCGTCGTACGACGGCGGCGACCACCTGCTGTTCGTGGGCGAGGTCCTGAGCTTCGACGCCCCGGGCGGCGAACCGCTGGTCGTCCACGGCGGAGCGTTCCGCGCGCTGCGCAACACGGCCGCCCTGGGCTCGGGCCGCCGCTGACCCCCGGGGCTCCCCTCCACCCCTGGTCCCTCACGGGATCACCGACCGGACAAGGAAACGAACATGACGCTCAAGCAGGGCGACGCGGAAGACGCTGCCGACCAGGACGCCGCCGGCGCCGGCGCCGCGGGTACGGACTCCCCGGCACGCGTGACGCGCCCGCTGACCGGTGACGAATACCTGGAGAGTCTCAGCGACGGCCGGGAGATATACCTCTACGGCGACCGGGTCAAGGACGTGACGAAGCACCCGGCCTTCCGCAACTCCGCGCTGATGACCGCGCGTCTGTACAACGCCCTGCACGACCCGGCCAAGCGCGACGTGCTCACCACCCGCACCGACACCGGCAGCGACGGCTACACCCATAAGTTCTTCCGCACCCCGCGCAGCGTCCAGGACCTCGTGGAGGACCGCGAGGCGATCGCGGAATGGGCGAGGATGACGTATGGCTGGATGGGCCGCAGCCCCGACTACAAGGCCGCGTTCCTGGGGACCCTGGGCGCCAACAGCGAGTACTACGCCCCCTACCAGGAGAACGCCCAGCGCTGGTACCGCGAGTCCCAGGAGAAGGTGCTCTTCTGGAACCACGCGATCATCCACCCGCCGGTGGACCGCAACCGGCCCGCGGAAGAGGTCAAGGACGTCTTCGTCCACGTGGAGAAGGAGACCGACAACGGCCTGATCGTCAGCGGCGCCAAGGTCGTGGCCACCGGTTCCGCGATCACCCACTTCAACTTCATCTCGCACTACGGGCTCCCCCTGAAGGACAAGAAGTTCGCGCTCGTCGCGACCGTCCCGATGGACTCGCCCGGACTGAAGCTGATCTGCCGGCCGTCCTACGCCGCGACCGCGGCCGTCATGGGCAGCCCCTTCGACTACCCGCTCTCCAGCCGGCTCGACGAGAACGACACGATCTTCGTCATGGACAAGGTCCTCATCCCCTGGGAGAACGTCTTCCTGTACGGGGACGTGGAGAAGGTCAACGGCTTCGCGCCCCAGTCGGGATTCCTGGAGCGGCTCACCTTCCACGGCTCCATCCGCCTGGCGGTGAAGATCGACTTCATCGCGGGGCTGCTGCTCAAGGCCGTCGAGATGACCGGCACCAAGGACTTCCGCGGTGTCCAGGCCCGGGTCGGCGAGGTGCTGGCCTGGCGGAACATGTTCTGGGCACTGAGCGACGCATCGGCCCGCAACCCGCAGGAGTGGAAGGGCGGCGCGCTGCTGCCCCGCCTCGACTACGGCATGGCGTACCGCTGGTTCATGACGATCGGCTACCCGCGCATCAAGGAGATCATCGAGCAGGACGTCGCCAGCGGCCTGATCTACATCAACTCCAGCGCCGAGGACTTCAAGAACCCCGAGATCCGCCCCTACCTGGACAAGTACGTACGGGGCTCGGGCGGCCACGACGCGGTGAGCCGCGTCAAACTCATGAAGCTCCTGTGGGACGCGGTCGGCACCGAGTTCGGCGGCCGGCACGAACTGTACGAGCGCAACTACTCGGGCAACCACGAATCGGTGCGCACCGACATCGTCCAGGCACAGGCCGCCAGCGGTCAGCTGGACGCCTACAAGGGCTTCGCCGAGCAGTGCCTCCAGGAGTACGACCTGGACGGCTGGACGGTCCCCGACCTCGACTCGTTCGAGGGGCTCAAGGGACTGCGCAAGAACCTGTGGAGCAACGGCTGAGCCGGGACCGGCGGGAGAGGTACGTATGACTGTGCGCACCGGGTCCGGGCCGGACGCCCGTCACGCCCCGGCCCCCGGGGCGGGCAAGGGCGGCCGGCGCACCGCGCTCGCGCTGGGAAGCCTGTTCGTGGGCACCTTCGTGATGGGTACGGCCGAACTGGTCGTCGTCGGCATCCTCGACCTGGTCGCCCGCGACCTCGACGTGCCCCTCGCCACCGCGGGCAGCCTGGTGACCGCGTACGCGCTGGGCATCTGCGTCGGCGGACCCGCCCTGACCGCCTTGACCATCCGCCTCTCCCGCCGCGCGGTGCTGCGGATGTCGCTGGCCGGCTATGCGGCGGGCAACCTGCTGGCCCTGTTCGCCACCGGTTTCTCCATGCTCTTCGCCGCCCGGCTGATCACCGGCGCGCTCCAGGGCCTGTTCATGGGCGCCGCTTTCGCGGCGGCCGCCGCACTGGTGCCGGCCGAACGGCTGGGGCGCGCGATCTCCGTGGTCTTCGCCGGGGTGGCCGTCTCCACCGCGCTCGGCGTACCGGCGGGCACGCTGATCGGCCGGGCCACGGGCTGGCGCACGGCGTTCGCCGCGATCACCGTCCTGGGCGCCCTCGCCCTCGTCCTGACCCTGCTGTGCGTGCCGGCCCTGTCCGCTGCCACCGGCTCGGGCCGGCTCCGTACCCAGGCCCGGCACGCCCTGGCGCCCCGCGTCCTGGCGGTGCTCGGCGTCGGATTCCTGCTCATGGGCGGCCAGTTCGCGGCATTCACCTACATCACCCTCTTCCTGGAGCAGGTCACCGGCGTCTCCGGCCCCGTGGTCAGCGCCTTCCTGCTGGCCTTCGGGGCGTCCACCGCGGCCGGTGCCTTCGCAGGGGGCAGAGCCGCCGACCGGGCCCCCGCCACCACGGTGGCCGCAGCGGCCGCCGTGCTGGTGTGCGCGCTGGGCGCCCTGTACCTCTTCGGGCAGTCCGCGCCCCTGGCGGCCGTGGCGCTCGCGGTCTGGGGGCTGGCCGGCTTCGGCTTCGTACCGTCCCTGCAGTATCTGGTGATCCACCTGGCCGGGCCCGGCCGTGACCTCGCGGCCACCCTGCCGGCGTCCGCCGTCAACGCCGGTATCGCGCTCGGGGCGCTGGCGGGCGGCACGGCGGTAGGTGGTGCCGGGGCGGACGGGGCCCTGCTGACCGGCCTGGTGGTGTGTTCCCTGGCGCTGCCCGCGGCCTGGGCGGTCCGCTTCCTGAAGGCCCCGGCCGACGCGTGAAACAGCGCCCCGTGAGGGCCGGGCCGTTCCCGTCGGCCCGGGTGACGCGGCCGGTCAGCCGTTCCCGTCACCCGGGAAGGGACGTCCCCGACAACTCCTGGCGCACCCGCTCGCACAGGCAGATCTCCAGCACATCGGCGGGCAGCAGCGCCCGGCCGGGCGCCGGCGGTTCGCCGCGCTCGACCGCGGCGCGCACCCGGGCGGCGAACCCGGCGTCACCCTCCGCCAGCCGGGCCGACGGGAACAGCCGGGCCAGCACCCGGTGCGCCGGATCCCCGTCGACGGCGGGCACCACCGCGCACACCCCTTTGTCCGCCGACGCGACGAGCACGGGGCCCAGCGAGGAGGTGGCACAGGCGTACCGGATCAGGACCCCCCGGCCGCCCGAGCGGAACTCCTGCGGCGTCATGCCGAGAATCCTCGAGGACGCCGCGTAGAAGTGACCGTTGGAGTTGAACCCCGAGCTGTAGATGGCGTCCGACACGGTCTGCGCACACGTCAGTTCGCGGCGGACCCGGCGGGCGCGCACCACCGACACATACGCGTGCGGCGTCACTCCGGTGAACGCCTTGAACATGCGGTGGAAGTGGAAGCGGCTGTAACCGGCCGCGTGCGCCAGCTCCTGAAGGTTCAGCGGGACCACCGACTCGTCCATCAGCCGGCATGCCCGCGCGACCGCCAGCGCGTGCAGCCGGCTCAGGCCCGGCTCGTCGGGGCGGCAGCGGCGGCACGAACGGTAGCCCCGGGCCCGCGCCTCCTCCGCCGTCGGAAGGAACATGACGTTCTCGCGCCGCGCGGTCCGCACCACGCACGAGGGCCTGCTGTAGACCCCGGTGGTGCGCACCACGTAGTAGAACTTGCCGTCCGCGGCCCGGTCGTGCTCCCGCACCGCCCGCCAGCGGTCCTCGTCGCTCGTGTACGCCCCGGTGACGTCACGTGTGTACGCCACGTCGCCTTCCCTCGTCACTCTCATCCCTCTCCTTGCCCGCCGGCCGCGGGGCGGCCGGACAGGGGAACCAGCCACGCCCGTGCAGCCGGTCGCGGTCGCGCAGGACCTTTCCGCTGGCCGTGCGCGGGAGCTCGGACACGAGCCGGTAGCGCAGCGAGGCCGCGGAAGGGCCCAGGAAGCGGTGGCACCAGGCGCCCAGGTCCGTGCGCGTCAGCCCGTCCCCGCACGCCACCAGCACGTCGAGGGCGTCGGCGCCCAGGACGACCGCGTCGGTGACGTCCCGGTGGGCGCGCAGCACCGACTCGACCCGCAACGGATCGACGCCGTGCTCCGCGAAGCTGCGGGGCCCGCTCTGCCGGCCCCGCATACGCAGTACGCCGGTGGCCGGGTCCCGGGTCACCAGGTCCTGCGTGGACATCCAGCCCTCACCACCGGACAGGCCCTCGTACAGCTCCTCGAACACGTAGGGGGAGTGCGGGAGATGCACCTCCAGGACGCCGCCCACGATCCGGGTGCGGACGCCGGGAACCGGTGTGCCGAGCGTCCCCGGCCCGGCCGCGCCGGACAGATCGGTGGCCAGGATGCCGGTCTCCGTGGTGCCGTACCCCTGCCCCACGAGCACGCCGTACCGCCGGGCGAAGGCACCCGCGGTCTCCTGGTCCAGCACGTCCCCGCCGGACACGGCCAGCCGCAGCTCCGGCAGCCGGAACCGCTCGTCCGCGTGCGCGAGCGCCGCGAAGTGCGACGGCGCGCCGATCACCACATGCGACCGGGACGCGGCTTCGGCGAGCGCGTCCGGCTCCTGCGTCGCGGGAAAGACCGCACAGGCGCCGGCCCGCAGCGCGTGCAGGACCCCCGCCACCAGGAAGAAGGAGTGCGCCGGCGGCCCCAGGACCGCGACCCGCTCGCCCTCCCGCACCATTCCCACCAGCGCCTGCAACCGGTCCAGCTCGACCCGCAGCGACTCCCCGGTGCGGCCGACCGCCTTGGGCCTGCCCGTGGTCCCCGACGAGAACTGCACCAGGCAGTGCTCCGTACGCGCGGGGCGTCCGTTGCCCCGGCGGCGAACCAGGACCTCGCACTCACCGGCGAAGACGTCCTCGCGGCCCCGGGGACCGCCGAAGGTGATGACGAACTGCGGGGCGCTCAGCTCCAGCAGCGCCTCCCGCTCGGCCTTCCCCAGCCGTGGCTCCAGCAGCACCACCTGGGCGTCCAGCGACCACAGCGCGAACAGTGACCACAGCTGGGTGAAGCTCGGTGTGCCGTGCAGGGCGACGGTGGAGCCGGGCCCGATTCCGTAACAGCGAAGAATGTGCGCCAGCCGCTCCGTCTCGGCGCGCAGGGCGGCCGCGCCGACCTCCGCGCCGGGCCGGCCGGTGTGCGCCCACACCTCGCCCCGGGCGCGGTGCACGAGCGACCGCGCACCCCACCAGGACTGCTGCGACATCCGTCCCTCCCCCACTGCATCCATGGCCGGTCAACAGGACGGTGCCCGGGCCGGGCCGTCGCCGACGGCGGCCCGGCCCGGGCACCGGGCTTCTACTTCTCGACGCAGAACTCGCCGACCGGCCAGCCGACGTGCCGCTTGTCGGTGGCGACATGGCCGAGGACCTTGTCGCCCTGCTTCAGCTCGGTCACGTTCAGCACGCTCGCGCCCGGACCGAGGATCCGCACGTGCCAGTCGTCCTGGACGATGAGATTGACCTCGACGCCCTCCGGCGAATGGGCCTTGATGCTCAGCAGCGGCCTGGACTCCAGCTTGATGCGGCCCACCACGATGCGGCGGGTGCGGCCGTCGGCACCGACCGCGAGGACCGCGCTGCCGGCCTTGAGCTCGCTGAGGTAGTTGGTGCGGTTGTCCTGGCCGAAGACATAGCTGTGCAGCGCGCCCGCGTTGATACGGAACGGGCGGGTCGGCATGTACGGCAGCGGGTGGGTCTCGCTCACGCACAGGATGAACCCGTGCGCGTACGAGCCGACGAGCATGCCCTCGTCCTTCTCGAAGTGGGTGCAGGTGTCGATGCACACCCGGTCACCGAGCCCGAGGTGCTCGATCGAGTCGATGGTCAGCGTGGACAGCGACAGGTCGGGGGTCTTCACCCGCAACATCTCCACCAGCGCGAAGACATCGTTGGCGTCGCGGGGCGCCAGCAGCACACCCTCCGAGCCCTTCTCCAGTACGTCGACGATGACCTGGGCCTCTTCGAGGTCGTCGGCCCGGCAGATCAGCTGACCCGGCGAACTGTCCGCGGCCGCGATCACGATCTCCAGCGGGATCTTCGTCGGGTCCTTGAACTCGACCACCGTGTACGGCAGCGCGATCGCCGTCTCGCAGGCCAGCGTCAGCGTCGCGTCGTCGACCACGTTGACCAGGCCCGCGGTGTCCTTCTCGCCGTCACGGTGGCGGGCCCGCGCCGCACCCAGCTCCGCGGCGTCGGCGATCTCGTTCAGCACGATCAGGTCGTCGAGACCCTGGTCGGCAGGGCGCTCGGCGCCGGCCAGCACCCGCTTGACCGTGTTCGGCAGCGTGGCGAGAGTCGCCACATCACTGTCGACGATGGCGTCGACCCGGGCGTGGACAGCCGCGTCGATGACCGCCTCGCGGTGCTCGACGGGGACGGGACGGATGTCGATCCAGGCAAATTTCACAGCACACCTGCCATGTGTGAGGTTGGCGCCGGCTCGGTCGCGAGCACACGGCCATGGACGATTGCGGCCAGATCCCGGACCGCTTGCTTGGGGGAAGAGCTGGCGAAGACGCGCCGCCCGACTGCCAGACCGCTGCACCCGGCGGCCAGCGCCGACGATGCGAACCGGTGCAGACTCCGATCGGCGTCGACACCGGCGACACCACTGCCACCGGCCACGACGACCGGCAGCGGGGAGTTGGCGACGACCTCCGCCATGCGTTCAACAGGCGAGGCGAGGACCGTCTTGACGAGGTCGACGCCGAGGTCGGCGGCGATGTTGACGACATGCGACACGAGCTCCGGCCGGGTGGGGTCGACCACCCGGGGCCCGCGCGGGTAGATCATCGCCAGCAGCGGCATACCCCACCGCTCGCACGCCGAGGAGACGGCACCGAGATCGGCGAGCTGCGCCGCCTCGGTGTCGGACCCGATGTTGACGTGCACGCTGACGGCGTCCGCGCCGAGCCGTACGGCCTCCTCGACATCGCAGACCAGGACCTTGGCGTCGACGTCGGGGGCATGGACGGTGCTCGCGCTCAGATGCACCACGAGAGCGGTGCGGGTGAGCAGCCCCGGCTGGATCATCCGTGCCCGGCCCTTGTGGACGATGACGGCGTCCGCGCCGCCCTCGCTGATGTCCCGGACCAGCCCGGGGAAGTCCGCGCCGCTGGAAACGGGGCCATCGGACACGGAGTGGTCGAGGGGAACGAACAGATAGCGCCCGTCGCCCCGTCTGGACAGTCGTGCCAGGCGCAGTGCCTTGCCGCTCAGCGGCATGCTTGACATGACACACCTCTTCCATCGTGATCCATTGCGTGACCGGAGAGGAACAGGCCGGAAACCGCGGTGGGTCTCTCTCCTGGCTGCACTGTCGCAGTGGCCGCTGAAGAATCGAGCCAGACCGTCCGCGGGCCGTGCTCCGCAAGATGCGGAGCGCCTGTGAGGGACTCCCCGGCTACCGTCCGGGACGTCAACTCCCCGCCCGGTTAGGCCAGTCGATGCCCACTGACGTACACAAGAGCGCCCTGCCGGCGCTTCAGGTCACCGCGGTCACCGCGGCTGACGCCCGCTATCCGGACCTGGTCCGGGGATGGAACCAGCGCTTCGTCTGCGCACCGGAGACGGTCTTCCTGCCCACCACGACGGACGAGGTCGCCGAGGCGGTGCGGCGGGCGGTGCGCGAGAACAAGCGGCTGTCCGTACGCAGCGGGGGGCACTGCTGGGAGGACTTCGTCCACCACCCCGACGTACGGATCGTCCTCGACATGTCCGCGCTGAAGGCGGTGTACTTCGACGCCGAGCACGGTGCGTTCGCCGTGGAGGCCGGCGCCCTGCTGCTGGACGTGTACGAGCGGCTCTACCGGGGCTGGGGCGTGACCGTGCCCGGCGGCATGTGCTTCCAGGTAGGGGCGGGGGGTCATGTCAGCGGTGGCGGCTGGGGCCTCCTGTGCCGCCGGTACGGCCTGGTGGTCGACCACCTCTACGCCGTCGAGGTGGTCGTGGTGGACGAGGACGGAACCGTCCGCACCGTGGTGGCGACCCGGGAGGACGACGACCCGGACCGTGAGCTGTGGTGGGCGCACACCGGTGGCGGCGGGGGGAACTTCGGGGTGGTGACCCGGTACTGGTTCCGCTCACCGGACACCTGGACCCCCACCGGCGGGGAGCCGGATCCCGCCCTGCTGCTGCCGCGCCCGCCCGCCGAGGTCTGGGTCAGCGCCGTGTCGTGGCAGTGGGACGACCTCGGGCGCGAGGACTTCGTCCGGCTGGTGGCCAACTACAGCGCCTGGCAGGTGGCGCACCGGGCGCCCGGTGACCCGTACAGCGATGTGTGCAGCCTGCTGTCGCTCAACCACCGGTCCAACGGGGCCATCGGCCTGATCACCCAGGTGGCCGCCAACGACCCCGGCTCGCTGCGGCTGCTGGAGGACTTTCTCGGGGCCGTCACCGCGGGGGTCCGCGCACCGGCGGGCCCCGTCACCACGCGGATGGGCGAACACGGGCCGATGCCCGAACTCGCCCGCCCGCGCCGGCTGCCCTGGATGCAGGCCACCCGCTACCTGGGCACGGCCAACCCCACCACCAACGACCCCACGCAGAAGGGCGCCTTCAAGTCCTCCTACATGCGCCGCGACTTCCCCGCCCGCCACATCGACGCCCTCTACCGCCACCTGGTGCGCGAGGACGGCGGCAACCCGACGGCCTCGGTCATGCTCAGCTCCTTCGGCGGCGCGGTCGCCGCGGCCGGTGAGGACGCCACCGCCTTCCCCCACCGCGACGCGGCCTTCAAACTGGCCTGGATGATCTGGTGGGACGACCCGGCCGACGAGGCGGGCTGCCTGTCCTGGCTCAGGGAGTTCTACGAGGACGTGTACGCCGACACCGGTGGCGTCCCGGTACCGGGCCCCGTCACCGACGGGGCGTTCGTCAACTACCCCGACCGCGATCTGAGCGACCCGGCCCGCAACCGCTCCTCGTCCCCCTGGCACGAGCTGTACTACAAGGCCAACTATCCCCGCCTGCAGCAGGTGAAGCAGCGCTGGGACCCTCGCGACGTCTTCCGCCACCGCCAGTCCGTCCGGCTCCCGTCGCCGGACGGTGCCGCGGGCCACGAAGGCAACCGCACCGGCCCGCCCGGGGTTTGACCTCCCGACGAACCCACCGACGTACGGAGCCCAGATGCCCGCCAGCCCCCGGGAAACGGCCCCGGCCACCACCCCCGACACGGAGGTCGCCGTGGTCGGCGGCGGCCCGGTCGGGATGCTGATGGCCAGAGAACTGGCCCTGCTGGGCATCGACGCGACGGTGTACGAGAAGCTGGCCGCCCCGTCCCCCGAGTCCAAGGCGGGCACCCTGCACGCGCGCACCGCGCAGCTGCTGCACCGGCGCGGCATCCTGGACGCGGTCCAGCCGGGGCGCCCGGCCACGCGCGACGCCACCAGGGGCACCCGTTTCCACTTCGGCGCCCTCTTCGACCTGGATCTGTCCCGGGTGGTGGAGGAGGGCCCCGTCATCGTCGGCAGCCCCCAGGCGTGGGCCCAGGAGGTGTTCGCCGGGCACGCCCGGAAGCTGGGTGCCCGGATCGAGCGGGGCAGCGAACTCGTCGGCCTCCAGGAGAGGGACGACCATGTCCGGCTCACCCTGCGGGACACGGACGGCAGCACCCGTACCAGCACGGCCCGCTGGGTCGTCGGAGCCGACGGCGCCCGCAGCGCGGTCCGCAAGCTGAGCGGTATCCCGTTCACCGGCACGTCCGCGACGGTCTCCGCGCTCATGGGCGAGGTCCGTCTGCTCGATCCGTGGTCCGCGCCCTCGGGCTGGCAGCGCACCCCGCGCGGATGGACTCTGCTGTGGGTCTCCCCCTCAGGCCAGAGCCGGGTGTGCACATACGACTTCCGCGGCCCGCACCCCGCCCGGAACTCCCCGGTCACTCTGGAGGAACTGCGCGGTGAGGTCGCGCGGATCGCCGGCCGCGACGTCCCCATGGAGTCACCGAGCTGGCTCACCCGCTTCAGCGACGCCGCGCTGCAGGCCGAGACGTACCGCAAGGGCCGTGTCCTGCTCGTGGGAGACGCGGCGCACGTCCACTTCCCCGCGGGCGGACAGGGCGTCAACCTCGGTCTGCAGGACGCCTTCAACCTGGGCTGGAAGCTCGCCGCCCACCTGCGGTCAGGGGCGCCCGAAAGCCTGCTGGACACCTACCACACCGAGCGCCATCCGGTCGCGGCCGCGGTCCTGCACAACGTACGGGCCCAGGTCGCGCTGATGAACCCGGACCCCCGCACCGACGCGCTGCGCGAACTCTTCGCCGACCTCATGCACTTCGACGAGGTCAACGACCATCTCAGCGGCATGATCACCGGTACCGCGCAGGTCTACGACATGGGAGCGGACCAGGCCGGCCCGCTGACCGGCCGCCTCGCCCCCGACGTGCGGCTGAAGACCGCCGAGGGCACCACCACCCTTGCCGCGCTGCTGCACACCGCACGCCCGGTGCTGCTCGACCTCGGCGACCGCGCCGACCTGCGCGAGGCGGCCGCACCCTGGGCCGACCGGGTGGACATCGTCACCGCCGTGGCCGACGAGCCCTTCGCCGCCACGGCTCTCCTGGTGCGCCCCGACGGCTGTACGGCGTGGAGCGCGGACGGCCGCACCCGGGAGGCGAAGAACCTGCGGGCGTCCCTGGCCCGCTGGTTCGGACCGGCCCGGTGACGGCACACCGGCCGGCCCTCAGCTCCCCGCGGCCGTGAGCGGGGCGTCCGGGACGCGGCCGTTGAAGGGGTAGCCGTGCAGCGCCTCCAGCAGCGCGTCCCGCACGCTCGCCGTGACGCGGAGGTCGATACCCGCCCGGACGCCCAGGGCCACCGGCACGGGCGGGGGCGGATCGGGCAGCGCGGCATGGGAACTGCGCTCCAGGCCCCACAACGCGTCACCGTTGGTGATCAGGCAGGCGAACCCCAGCCCCGCGCGGACAGCGGCGCGCAGCCCGATGAACTCGGAGCCCTCGTAACCGATACGCCAGGGAGTAGCGGTGGCGCTGAGGGAGTCCATGACATGGCCCCGCATGTCGCAGGGCTCGGTGAACAGGGCCAGCGGGACCGGTTCCCCCCGGCCGTAGGGCGGCTTGCCGAACCACGCCAGCGAGAGCCGTCCCAGTTCGTGCGTCTCGTAACCGGCGCCCTGACGGCTGGCGTTGAGCAGCAGCGCGAGATCCAGCCGGCCGTCGGTGAGCCGGCCCGAAAGATTGTCGGTGAGCGCGGTGTGCACGTCGACGCGGATGTGCGGGGCTCGCCGGGCGAGGATCTCCAGGAACTCCGGCAGCGCGTCGGCGAGCTGCTCCGAGACCCCCACGGCGAGTTGGAGCCGGCCCCGGGGAGTGACGAACCGGGCGACGGCCTCGTCGTTGAGCGCCACCATGCGCCGGGCATAGCCGAGCAGCTCCTCCCCGGCCCGGCTGAGCCGCAGCGAGCTGCCGGTGGAGGTGAACACCGGGCCCCGGATCAGTGCGCCGAGATGGCGGATGTGCTGGCTGACCGCGGGCTGGGTGATGTACAGAGCCTCGGCAGCCCGCCGGAAGCCTCCCAGATCCACCACGGTGATCAAGGTCCGTAGGCGGCTGATGTGCAGGTTCTGATGCATGGCGGCTCCTCGGCCCGTCGGTCGTCGGCCAACTGTTCGCCATACGGGGTCACCAGACAAGTCCGACATGGACAGATCGTCGGAGCACCGGCCGCACGCACCGTCAGGTGTGCAGACCCGAGGATCCCCGGCGGTGGCATCCCACGAGATGGGTGTCGACCATGCCGATGGCCTCCATCAGGGCATAGGCCGTGGTGGGACCGACGAAGGAGAGACCGCGCGCACGCAGTTCGCGGGCGAGGGCCTTCGACCCCGGAGTGCTCGTCGGCACCTCCGCCACCGTGCGCGGCACCGGTGTCGTGGCGGGTTTGTGCGACCAGATCAGCCGGTCCAGCCCGCCGTGCGTACGCAGCGCCAGTACCGCGGCGGCGTTACGGACCGTGGCCTCGATCTTGGACCGGTTGCGGACGATACCGGCGTCCGCCATCAGACGCCCGACATCGGCGTCCGTGTACGCGGCCACCTTCAGCGGATCGAACCCGTCGAAGGCCACACGGAACGCCGGCCGTTTGGCGAGGATCGTCAGCCAGCTCAGCCCCGCCTGGAACGCCTCCAGGGTGACCCGTTCGAACAGCGCCTGCTCACCACGGACGGCCAGCCCCCACTCGGTGTCGTGATACTGACGATTGAGCGGATGCCCGGCAGCCCAGGGGCAGCGCGCGAGACCGTCCTGCCCCGGCACCGGCCCGCCATCGGCCTGATCGCGTGGACTGGCTCCGGCGGAAGCCGCCGGGGCGTCTGCACTGCTGGTCATACGCTCGCTCTCGGATACATGCGCTGCGGACTCGGTCGTACGGCCGCCGTCGGTCACGCGGAACCCCCGGCATCCCCGGACGGGCCGCCCGGTACCGGAGGCGGCGGCCAGTGGGTGCTCTGCCCCCCGTCGTCGATCCACCACGTGCCACCCTGCGCCGTGACCCCGCGCAGCCCGTCCAGGACCCGGGGCCCGGCAAGTTCGGCGAGGTCCGGGCGGTCGAGGGACGCGAAGGCGTATGTACGGTCCGCGGCCCAGTCGGTACTGAACACCAGCCGTCTGCTCATCTGCGCCCACCCCAGCGGCGCTCCGGCCACCACCCACGCCCCCGGCGCCCCTGCGGTGAACCGCTGGGCCGGGCGCAGCCACGAGGCGGCGTTCTCGGGCCAGTCGACGACAGCCGTGACGTCCCGCCCCGTGGCTTCCCACGCACGGACGAAAGCCTCGGCGGCAGCCCGGTGGACGCCGGCGCGCCCGTGCCCGACGGCGACCTCGCGGACCGTGACAGGGATGAGCCGCAGCAGTGCGTCCAGTTCCGCACCGGTGTGAGGCGCGGGACTCCCCTCCGCGAGGTCCCCGCCGGAAGCAGGATCCAGCCGCGGTGAGCGGGCGGGGGAGTCGCGGTACCTCATGGTGTGGCCTCGTTCGGTGTCGGTGGTACGGGCCGGCCCCGGCCGCCCGGGGTGCTGCCCCACCACTGAGAACCCCGCTCCGGCGTGATCGGTTGCGCAGGCACGCGCCGACGGCCGACCGGGCATCAGGCCGGGCAGCACACCGTTCCTAGCCAGTGTGCATGAGTGAGTCCTGGACCCACTGATGTGTTCTGGGCGCAGCCCGAACGGTTTTGGGTGCGCTGGGTCGCCGCTTTCGCGTCCCGCTCGGTGACATGCCTCCAGGGGCGTGGTCCGTTGCGGGTGGGCGGGTTCCCTCACGCCCAAGGGCACGCCGATCGGCCTGGACGGTCCGATGCCCCGCACGTTCACTCCGGTCGTGTGGGGGCGGTGTCGTCCGTCGCCGGATCGGGTGTCCGAGGGCGCGTCGCCCGATCGCGATACCGGCGGCATCGTGACGGGACATCTTCCGGTGCGGGGTGGTCAGTGGCTCCTGCCAGTGCTGACCACCCCACATCGAGGTATAGGCCGGATCGACCGCGACAACGGCCAATCCCTGCTCGGCGGCCATGGAGACGAGCCGGGCCTTGAGCTTGCCGGTCGGGATACCGGAGATCAGCTGCCGGAACCGTTTCCTGCGGCCGTGTTTCTCGCGGGTCTTCTCCGCACCGAAGTCGAGGTCCTCGATGGCGATCGCGGCCACACCACATTGTTTCGCCCAGTGCAGGAGGCTGGTGAGGGCGTGGCGGAGTTGCGCGTCACGATGTGCGGTGTTGCCGGTGAGGTCGTAGGCGAAACGGTGGGGTTCGCCGACGGGGTTGCCGTGGGGGTCGAGGTGGTAGGCGGCGAAGTGGTCGGCGTTCGTGTCCACACCGATCACCCCCTTGGCCGAGGCCGCTTCCAAGGGAAGGGCCTGCACGGTGGGGCGTTGCCAGGATGCGGTCAGGTACCAGCGGCCGCGTTTGGTGTCGTAGTGGATGCGGTAGGCGACCGCCCGGTTGCCTTCGACGCGGTCGGCCCACTCCGCGCCCCGGTGTGCGAACGCCACGGTGGTGGAGGTGAGGGTGTAGCGGCCGTGCTTGGTGTTGGCGAGATGGGCGAGTGGGGCGGGGAGTTTGATGGATACCTGGCCTTGCGGGGTGACGCGGATCGTCTCGTTCCCGTACCGCTTGCCCGACTCCCCGTCCGCCGCCAGGAACCAGCGCTCCGCCTCCCACCGCTGACGCCACTCACCCTCGGTCAACCCAGCCTCGGCCAGGTGATGGCGAGTGTTGAGCAGCCGCTTCCCACCCCGCACGACCCGTACCCGCCCGACCTGCCAGTCCGCCACTGCGGCAGCGTGCCGGGCTTCCAGAGCCTTGAGGCGGCGGGACTTGTGGAACCACTCGCTCCTGGACCGGTAACCACCCGCAGCCCGTTTGGTGCCCTTCGTCCCGACCGGGAGCGACAGCCGGTGCCTGAGCGTCTTGATCCCGGCCTCCAGCGACCGGATGTGTGCGGCCTGGCAGCGCCGGGCGAGCGCCCACTGATCATGACTGGCCTTCGTGATCGCCCCGGCGATCCGTGACGACGACTGCTTCGTCAGCTCCCGCTTACGCCCGGTCCAGGACTCGGCGCTGTGATGGGGGCCGTCCGCGCACCGGGCCTTCAGATCCCGGGAAGCGAGCGTGCCCTGATGCGCGCCGACCGCCCGCAGCACGTGCTCGTCCTGCGCGGTGAGGTGCTTGAGACGGTCCCGGACCGCCACCCCGGACGGGCCCGGGGCCACGAATGACGCTGCCAATTCCCGTACAGCACCCACTGCCACACCTCCGCCCCGAAACCGCCGAGCAACCCGCCACCCCACACAACGAACTACCACCACCAAGGTCACCCATTCGGCCTTGAAACATCCGTTCTGACCCTCACCCACCGCACCACTCGGCTCACTCACAGGCGCTACAACTCACTCATACACACTTCAAAGGCAACAGCCCACACCCCCGCCGCACACCCCGCCGCTCACCCCACCGGAGCCGGCTCCGGCGCGGTCGCGGGGGCGCCCAGCCCGGAGCGGTCCGGCAGTTCGAACAGCTGGGCCAGCAACTCGTAGGACCGCAGCCGGTCCGCCGGATCATGGGTCAGGGTGTTCACGACGAGTTCGTCGACACCATGGTCCGCCGCCAGCCGCGTCAGCTGATCCCGGACCTGCTCGGGGGCACCGGACACCAGGACCCGCCCGTTGCTCCGCGCACGCTGTGCCTCCTGACCCGTCCACCGGTGGTTGCGCGTGGTGTGGAGCGAGGGAATCGGCAGATCCTCACCGAGATCCTTGCGACTGCGCCAGAGCACCACCGATGCGGCCAGCTCCTCCGCCTTGGCCGCCGTGTCCGCCGTCACCACACGGACGGCCAGCACCCCCGGAGCGGGAGACCGGCCCGGCGAAGCGGCGTAGGCATCCCGGTACGCCTCAAGCGCGGCCCGCGCAGGTGCGGGGAACAGGAAATGCGCGAAGGCGAAAGCCGTGCCCAGCCGCCCGGCCAGCTGAGCGGAACGGGTACCGGCACCCAGCAGCCACATCTGCGGCGGAACCGGAGCCACCGGCCCGAAGGGCAGCCCCGGCAGGACCGACGTGGCCAGACCCAGACGCATACGCACCTCGTCGAGCTGCCGCTCGAAGTTGTGCGCAGGGCCGCCCGCCCGGCCGATACCGAGATCGACGCGCCCGGGATGAAGCGCAGCCAGCACACCGAACACCTCGGCGACCTTCAGCGCCTCGTACCGCGGAAGCAGCACTCCGCCCGTCCCGATCCGCATGTGCTGCGTACGGGCCAGCAGCGCCCCGGCCAGAATCTCGGGTGCGGTGCCGGCGAAACCGGGCGAATTGTGGTGCTCGGCCGTCCAGTACCGGGTGTACCCCATGAGGTCGGCCGCCTCGGCCAGCGCGACCGACGCACGCAGGGCCTCGGCAGGGGTGTGCCCCTCACCGACCGGAGTCTGGTCCAGGACCGACAGACGCAACGACATGGAACGCTCCTCAGACATTGCGGCCGGCACCGGCCGGATCCACGGTGGCGGGCACGATCCGGAAGTCCCGCTGGAAGACCAGGTTGTGCAGGTCGGCGGCGACGATCGCACGCAGCGTGGGCAGCTCGGCCTCGGCCTGCTGCGCATCGAAGATGTTCAGCGGCCACTCACTGACCGTCGCTCCCCGCACATGCGGGTGGTGAAAGTTCCTGCCGTAGTGCGCGGCGATGGTGACCGGCTCGATGCCCTCCGCCTGCTGCTGCGGCCAGGTCAGGGTCCACAGGGCCGCCACACCACCGTCCGCCGACCGCCGCACTCCCGTGCTCTCCACCTTTCCGGTCCCGTTCAGCAGGTACGTATTGACCTCCTCCAGGGCCTGCACGGCGTACGGGGCGAGCAGCTCGACCGCCTCCGAGAAGAGCGACTCCTTGCCCTGGCGCGAGGAGGCATGCCCATGGGTGCCGTCCCGCAGATCACCGAAGTGCCGCAACAGCGCCTCTGCGTGGGCGGGGACGTCCGGGGCCGCCGTCGGGGTGCCGTTCATGATTTCTCCTTGGGTTCGGGACCCGGCCCTGCGGCCGGGCCGGGTGGGGACGCGGCTGCCTCGGCAGGCCGCCGGTCCCGAAGTGAGGTGCCCAGCCACCGGCGGAGCGCGGACGGGTCGTCCGGGCCGGTGAGCCGGCCGGGCGGCTGGAGGAACGCACCGTGGAGGCCGGAGGCGAACTCCCGGTAGACGAGATCATTACCGGCGGACCGCAGACGCCCCGCGTAGTGACGGACGTCGTCGAGCACCGGGTCGAACACCCCCACACCGAGAATCGCCGGAGCCAGCCCCGAAAGGTCCTCCACCCACAACGGGGTGGAGGGCAGACCGGGCGGATCACCGGCGTCCGGACCGCCGCGATACTCCCGCCACGCCTCGGCCAGCCCCTGCGGAGTCGGGAAGTTGCCCACGTACCGCGTATAGGAGGGGGCACGGCAGGACGGATCCAGCGGCGGATAGGCCAGCACCTGCGCCGACAGCGCAAGCCCCCGGTCCCGCCGGACCACGGCGGCACAGGCGGCGAGCGTCGCCCCGGCACTGTCCCCGCCCACGGCCACCGGTGCCACGCCCGCACGCTCGGCCTGCTCCTGCGCCCAGTCCACGACAGCGAGAACGTCCTCCAGAGCCGCAGGGTGACGGTGCTCCGGCGCCAGCCGGTAGTCGACACCGACCACGCAGTACGAGGCATGGAGCGCGAGATCCGCACACGCCTCGTGCCAGTCGCCCGCCGACCCGCTCCGCCAGCTCCCGCCGTGCGCCCAGACCAGCCAGCCCCGGTGAGGACCCTTCGGGCGCAGCACCCGGGCCGGGACAGTGCGCCCCGGTGCCGCGACATGGACCGTTTCCCACGTGAGCGCAGCCTGCGGACGGATACCAGGACCGTGCACGATCGTTCCCTTCGTTTCGCGGACCGCCCTCGGCGGAGCACGCGGCCCCGCCCGGACGGAGCGGCACTCCGCTCCGCGCCGACGCAGTGGGCACAGCCTCAAGCCTTGCCCGCCCGGAGCCCCCGGCCAAGCCGGACTTGGCCAGGTCGGAGCCACTGCCGGGCAGCGCATCCCGCACGGCCGGCGACGGCGCGGCCATCTGCCCAAGTCGCCCGGCCCTGATTGACCGCCATCACAGCACCGGACCACGATGCCTGCCACAGAGACGTCAACAGGCAACGGAAGGCGAGGCGGATCACATGGGAATGAACGACCCGGACGGCGATCCCCGCATCACGTCGTACGTGGCAGTCGGCGACAGCTTCACCGAAGGGCTCGGCGACGCAGCCGCGGACGGCACACTGATCGGCTGGGCCGACCGCCTCGCCGGCCATCTGTCCCGGCAGCGCCCGCAGACGGCCTTCTCCTACGCCAACCTCGCCATCCGCGGCACACTGATCGACGAGATCATCGAAGGCCAGGTGCCACGGGCACGCGCCCTCCACCCCGACCTCGTCACGTTCTGCGCCGGAGGCAACGACCTCCTGCGACCGGGCAGCGACCCCGACCGGATAGCCGACCGGTACGACCGGGCCGTCGCCGGCCTCGTACAGGACGCGGGCACGGTGGTCCTGTTCACCGGATTCGACACCCGCGGGATCCCCGTGCTGCGCCACCTGCGCGGCAGAATCGCCACGTACACGGCCCATGTCCGCGCGATCGCCGACCGGCACGGCTGCCCGGTGGTCGACCTGTGGTCGCTGGACGCGGTCAGGGACCGGCGGGCCTGGACCGATGACCGCCTCCACCTGTCGTCGTACGGGCACACACAAGTAGCGCTGCGTGCCGCGGATCTCCTGACCCCCGGAAAGCGTGCGGGAGCGGCCACCGCCCGGCCCATGGCCCCGGCCCGGTCGCCCGCCACCCGCCGCAGCGACGACCTCCACTGGGCCCGCGAACACTTCGTGCCCTGGGTCGGCCGACGGCTGTTCGGCGGATCGGCGGCCGACGACGCCCGGCCCAAACGGCCCGACCTGCTGCCTCTCTGACCACCTTCACGAGAGCTTCCGCGACGGCCGCCGGCTCTGTTTCCAGTCGGCGTATCTCCCCGGCAGACACACCGCGCACGGCCGGTAGCCGGCTTCCAGGGCGGCCTCCTCGTCGGCGAAGAACACGCGGTACTTCACATAGTGGCCGCGGGCGATCGCGCGCAGAGCGGAGGGGCAGTCCAGCCGCCCGTACAGCCGCCCCCGCCGGTGCCCGCCCAGCATGCCCGGCACGGCGCTCAGGAAGGACTGTCCGTCGGGTCCGGTCAGCACGTAGGTCCGGCCGCCGGCGCCGGCAGCCGGGGTCACGCCGCGTCGTGGAAGACGAGGCCCAGCGTGCGCCGCCGCCCGGAGCGCACGGTGCTCACACCGTGACGCATCGGACCGGCGGACCAGCCGCGTTTGGAGGCGACCGGACGGTCGCGCGTGGTGAAGACCAGACCGTGGCCCTGCGGCAGGGTGACGGACGACCCACGGGACTGCGCGCGGGGCCGCTGCTCCGTCATGAGGAACTCACCACCGGTGAAATCGACACCCGGGGCGTCGAGCCCGATGACGACCTGGAGCGGGAAGACCATCTCGCCGAAGACGTCGCGGTGAAGCGCGTTCCAGTCCCCGGGGCCGTAGCGCAGAAGAATCTGGGCGGACTTGGCCTGCCCGGCCTCGTGACACATGGCGATCCACTCCTCCAGTGTCTCCGGCCACGGCGCGGGCCTGCCCAGCTTCGCCATCCAGCCACGGGCGATGCGCAGCAGACGGGGGTAGAACGCCTCACGCAGTTCGCGCACCGGACCGGGCAGGTCATGGGTGAAGTAGCGGTACTGACCGGAGCCGAAACGGTAGCGGGCCATGTCGATGGTCGAGCGGAAGTTCTGGTCGTCGTCGTACAGCCCGGCGATCTCACGACACTGCTCCGCCGTGAGCAACGGCCCGGTCAGCGCACTTCCGTGCTCGTCGGCCTCGTCGGTGAGGGCCTGCCAGTCCTGGGCGTCGACATGCTGGGTGAGCGTGCCGGCCGGGCTCAAGAGGGTGGTGCGGGCGGTCATCGTCGCCTCCCCGGTGCGATCCGCTGCTGATTACTCAGCCTTCAGCCTGCGGCCTTCCCACCACGAGGGCTGGCGGAATTCGGACGGCGACTTCACGCCTCAGAGCGTGCGGGCGGTGATGTTGCCGTTGGTGGTGGTGGCGTGGATGGTGAGGTCGGGGCGGGGGCCTTGGGCGTTGGCGAGGCTGTTGTGGATTCGGCCGTGGGTGGTGGTGGCGTCCAGGGTGGCGGAGGTGGTGCGGGCGGCGGCGACGGTCACGTTGCCGGAGACGGTGCGCAGGGTGAGTGTGCCGTGTACGGCCTCGGCGATGGTGATGTCGCCCTGGGTGACGCTGACCTCGCCGTCCCCGCCCAGGTAGCCGACGGTCACGTTCCCGGCGTTGGCCGTGAGTTCCAGGCCGGCGGCGTGGTCGATCTTGGTGGTGCTGTGCGCGCCGTGGAAGGCGACGTGGCCGAGGGGGCCTGCGGTATGGAACTCGGCGCTGCCCGCTTTCGCCTCGATGCGTGAGCCTGCGGGGAGGTGGATGGTCACGTCGAGGGCGCCGTCGAGGCTGAAGTGCGAACTGTTGGCCGGTGTCTCGATCCGCAGAACGCCGTCACCGTAGACGGTCGTGGTCTTCTCGGCGGTCTTCACGTCGCGCTTCCTGGAGGCGTCCGCGGGCAGGATGTCGACGGTGGTGTCGGCCTGCTCGGCGGCGACGACCCGGACGCGTCCCGCGGGGATGTCCAGGATCGCGCGGACCGGGGCGGGGGTCTCGAACTTCTGCATCATGCACTCCCTGAGCTCGTTGCCGGTGGCCTCTGCTGCGGCTCGGTGCACAAGGCCTGAGGGGTCACCTGCCGGGGCGGCCCCTCCCACCAGCATTCATCGCGTGCCCTGTCGCGAGCCGAGAGCTCAAGCGGTTCTCAAGGGGCGCTGGACCCGCCGCGAACGCCCAGCGACTCGGTATCGTTCGGTCGCTTGGCCGGTCTCGGGGGAAAGCAGCAGGTCATCAGTGTGTGGACGATGAAACAGCTACCGAAGCGACTGAAGCACCCTACTTATGACGCCCACGCGCACACACGCTCACGCGGGAATGTCTTCATAGAGGGGAACTTCGGTCGCTCCAGTAGCTACGGTCGCTGAGGCGCCGGGGAATCCATCCGGAACAGGGCAGGGGCCCGGCGGATCCGGGCTCAGGCTTTCGGCAGGGTGATCCCGAGTTCGCGCATCGCCTCGGACTCCGGGCCGCCTTCGGACCGCTGGGTCTTGTAGCCCTTGATACGGGGGAAGATGGTGCGGGGATCGACGGCTTCCGAGGGCGCGCCGGACGCGTAGAGCCCGCCGGGCCGGCCGTCCCGGTCGTGGGGTGCGAGCCAGAACACGCGGCGCAGGAACGTGCCCGAGGCGCGCGAGGAGCGTGCTCCGGCGCCGAGGACCGCGTAGCCGACCATGCGGCCGTCGCGATGGAAGGCGGGCTTTCCCCTGCGGGTGGGCAGCCGGTCGAGGCTCTGGCGTACGTAGTCCAGGCCGGTGATGTCCTCCAGCCACACGAGGCCGTTCTCTTGGGCGAGCTGCGCGGGCTCGATCAGGGCGCTCATGAGGTCGCTCCCACGTCAGCGTTGAGTCCGATACCGGGATAGAACTTCCGCTGGTTCGACAGAATCATGTCTTTGGGGGTGGCGATTCCCACGGTCTCCCGTACCCGGGCGGCGAAGGACCGGGAGGAGGCCGGGTTGGCCCCCTCCAGCTGGCACCAGCTCTTGTAGCTGCTGTACAGCTGGGCCTGCTCGGCGCGCAGGGCGGGCCCCAGCGTGCAGCACTCGCTCAGGAAGCGCCCGGTGTGGTCCTCGGTCTCGGCGTAGGCGGTGGTGGCCACGCGGACCTGCTGCGGGCCCGTGAGGTCGCGGGGCCCGTTGAGATAGCGGCGGGCGCCGGTGACCAGCCAGTTGAGGATGCCGGGGCCTTCCTCGGTGACCAGGACGTCGGCGAGGTTGTCCACTTTGCGGTCGTCGGCGACGACCCGCTCGAAGGGGATGAGTTTCATCCGGCGCCAGAACGCGTACCCTCCGGTGCCCACTTCGGGACGGTGGTTGCCGAGCAGCCACAGCTTGTGGGTGGGGTTGAATCCGAAGAAGTCCTGGCGCATCCGGCGGGCCTTGATGCGGTCGCCGCCGGTGAGGAGTTTGACCCGGGCCTCGTCGAACCGGTCGCCGGGCTTGAGCTCCGAACAGACGATGATGCGCCGGCCGTGCAGTTCGGCCAGGTCGGTGGGGTGCCCCTCGAAGGGACGGGCCATCAGGAAACCGGGCGGGGCGGCATCGGCGTAGTCGCCGAGCAGCTTGACCATCACGTCCAGGAGGACGCTCTTGCCGTTCTTGCCCTGCCCGTAGAGGAACGGCATGATCTGCGCGCCGACGTCGCCGGTGATGGAGTAGCCGAGCAGTTCGTGCAGGAAGTCGATCATCTGGTGGCCGTCGGCGTCGTCGCCGAAGGTGTCGGTGAGGAACCGCTGCCAGCGCGGTGTGGCCATGGCCCGCGAGGCCACGCTGGTGGCGCGCGAGTGGTAGTGCTTCTCGGGATCGGGCGGGGCGAGCGCACCGGTGGAGAGGTCGATGACGCCCTCGGGGGTGCACAGGGCGTACGGGTCGGCGTCCAGGAGCGAGGCGTTGAGGACCATGCCCGGTGCCGCCCTCGCCTGCATCAGCATGGCCTTCATGCCCGACGTGGACAGGGCCCGACGGCGATGGCGGCGCAGCGCGGAGCTGCTGTAGCGCGCGCGGGCGTCGGTCTCCGCGAGCGACTCGGCCATCTCCCCGGCCGCCCACAGGACGTTGTCGTCCTCGTCGATCTCCCAGCGGTAGCCGGACCACCGGTACCAGCCGAGCCCCGGCACGTGCCGGAAGTCCCGCCCGTACAGGGACACGAACAGCTTGGCGTTGCCCCGGTCGCTGAGGCTGTCGGGCAGCAGCCCGTGTTCGGTGGCCTGCTCCTGCGCCGTCTCGGGCGCAGCCCTGGCGGGCACCTGGTCGTCGGGGGAGCGCAGCATGATCTGACGGGCGACTTCGACCGGGTCGAACAGCCCGTCTCTGGCGGACGGTGTGCTGTTCATGCGGGGACCCCCGGATCGAGCGGACGCCGGCTGCCCGCGCTCATCCCGCTGCGGATGATCTGCAGGCTGCGACGTTCCTGTCCGGGGCGCGCCTGCGTGGCGGCGGTCACCAGCGCGGACTCCGCGTCGGCGAGGACCATGCGCCCGGCGCCCACCAGACCGCCCGCGGTGAAGGCGGCGCGGTTGAGCTTCTCGCTGAAGCCGCTGCCCTCGGGGACTGCCGCGCATTCCGCGACCGCTCTGAGCACCGTGGCCAGGGTTCGCTCCGCCGCGTCGCGGCCGCCGCGCGCCGCCATGACGGCGGCACGGGCCCGTGAGGGCACGGGTGTTGGCGGCGAGGGGGCGGCTGAGGAGGGGCGGTGGCCGGTGCGTTCGAGTTCGGCCGTGAGCCAGCCCGGCAGCGGCGCCGGGCGCAGGACGGAACCGTGGACGGTGTAGGTGCCCTGGGCCGTCGTGGTGCCGGGAGCGATGATGTAGCCGCCGTGCGCCCGCACGTCGACCTGCCAGGCCAGGGCCCGCTTGGCACTTGAGCCGGTCGAGCACCGCCATTGGTGCCCGGGCCTGGCGGTGTACCACAGGTGCAGGCCCCCGGACGGGGTGCGCACCCGCAGGGTGGTGTCGTCCTGGCTCGGATCCTGCTGGCCGCGCAGCGCCGCCAGCAGGGCCAGGCTGTGAAAGCCGTGCTGCAGGCCACCCAGCGACACGGAGGCCGGGATGTGGATGCCCGGCAGGAGCCGGGCGGGGTCCGGCAGCGGCGCCGGGTGCGCGTCCACGTCGATCACGACGAGGCCCGCCGGGCCGCACGCCACGCCCACCCCGAAGCGGGGCTGCTCCGCCCACCAGGCCCGGATCCGGCGCGGGTCGGTCGTGGCGGAGTGAAAGCCGTGGCACCAGCGACCGGTGGGGATGCAGGGGCAGTCCTGGACGCTGTGCGGCTGGTCCCGGCAGCGACCGCAGTTGGCGGCCGGCGTCTTGCGCCCCGGAGCCAATGGGTGGACGGGCCAGCCCTGTTCGGCGCACCACAGGGCGCTTTCCAGCGGTGTCACGGATCTGTGCGCCTCGGCCGTGGCCGGTGGGTGCCGGCTTGAGTCGCTGCCGGATATCCCCAGGTCAAGGGACATTGATGGATCCTTTCGGCAAGTGAAGCGACTCAAGTTCGAACCTGCTTCGCGCAGGTTAACGGAACGTTTTCGATCAGTCCCGAAGTCGGAGAACTCAAGTGGGTGGGGGGCGAGCCGTGGATGTCGGGCGCACCGGGCAAGCGACCGAAGCGACCGTAGATGGACCTTGGCATCGTCAAAGGCGGGGGAGCGCGACACCGGTCTCCGCGGTGCCTTCCGGCAGCCGGCCGGGCCGGTGCCGCGTCCGCCGGCGGGCCCCGCCGATGTGCCGGGTGCACGGGGGTACGGAGTGAGCCGACGGGCGATACGGAAGACCGGAGCGCGATGTCGAGGAAGGCGGAGGTGGTACGGCTCCCGGCCTCGCTCGTCGGCCTCTCAGGGACGCGTTCGTCGGCAGCGGCCGGGGCACGTCCTGCCGGGGGCCGTCGTGTCCGGCGAACCCTGTGGTGACGTGAGTGGGAGTCGTCCCTCGATGATGTGCATGCGTTTCCCCCGGGCGTGCAAAGTGTTCTCCGCGGCCTGTCGGCACGCAGAGGCTGGCTGTGCGGTGTCGGGCACCTGTTCCCTCGTGGCGCCGATCACCCGTGGTTCACCGTCCCGAACAAAAATAAAGGGGGGCCGGTCTGTTTGTCGAGTGAAGGATGCGTTAAGACGGGAGGGCCGACCGGCCCCATAAGGCGGTGGGCGAGTGCCCTACCGGGCCGGTCCTCAGGGGCGAGTGGCGGCATCAAGTTCCTGGCGGCAACTCAACAACCGTGCAGAACAGGCGAGTTGGACGCCTTTCCGACGTCCCCGAGGGCGGCAGGCCTTCTCGGGGACGCGCCCGCGTCCGGGCGGCCGCACAGCAGGGCCTCTGCGCGCCGTCAGATATTTCACCAACCTAAACCGCCGGGGCGGTTCGAAGTGAGAGCGTGCGGTGATCACACGGGCAGCGGGTCCGGGCCGACGGCCGGGATGTCGAGGCACCGGTCGATGTAGGCGCCGCTGGCGATGGGGATGGAGGCCAGTACCTCGGCCGGAATGTCGAACGCGTCGACGAGGGTCATCATGTGCGGGGCGAGCCCGGCGATGACGGCGTTGACCGCCCACGGCAGTTCACGCACCTGGTCGCAGGTCATGTGGCCGTCGGCGAGCAGGTCCCCGGTGTGCTCCTTGATCTGCCCGAGGAGGAACAGCAGGCACAGGCTCTCCAGCAGGTGCCGGGCAGTTGGGTCGATGGCCCGGGCGGCGGCGGAGATGAAGGCGTCGGCGGCCTGGAGCCGGGCGTGGGCGGAGACCATCTCCAGCGCGGCGGGGGAGGTTTCGTTCCATCGGGACAGCGGGTCGCCGGAGGGGCCCCCGCGCAGGGCGGTGCGCGCCCGGTGCTGCCACAGGGCCTCCACCTCGCAGAGCAGGCCGCGCAGGAAGTGGAGATCCGTCAGGCTCTTTTCGCCCACCGGGAGCTGCCCCGCGCCGCGGCGGACGACCTCATGGCCGAGCACCATCTCGGCGGCGGCCTTGACCCAGATCACGAGGTTGTCGCCCTCGGCCGTGATCCCGCCCTCGATGTTCAGGGGGAGGTCGGCCAGGCTGTTGGAGGGGAAGAGCCCCTGGGCTCCGCACCGCTCCCGGCACTCGACCGTGATGCCCCGGGCCTGCCAGGTGATCCAGCCCTTGGCGATGGCCACCAGGCGCTCGACCTCGGCCCGGTCGTCATCGGTGTGTTCGCTCCAGCGGGTCACCGTCGTCCGGTGCAGGAAGGTCATGGCATACGCCATCGCGAGCTTGTCGAGAAGGCGGCCGTGGTGACTGCGGTGGGCGACCAGCGGTACTCGCTCGCCGGGCTTGGTCCCGGCGATGAACCGGTTGTGGGCGTAGCGCACCGCGACGACGAGGGCGGTGCGCGACATCCCCAGCGTGCCGGCGCTCATGCAGAGCTTGCCCATGGTGATGCGGCTGATGGAGCGGAGCAGGCGTCTGCGGCGATTGCCGAGGCTGCTGCGGAACTCCCCCTTGGAGTCCAGCCGGCCGTGTGCGGCTTCCAGCAGGGCCTCGCGAGGCAGCCACACCCGGTCGAACGAGGTGAGGCTGTGGTCGACCGGGGGGCCGGTCCGCTGCGGCAGCGGCTGGACCTTCACTCCCGGCAGGTGGCCGTTCTCGTCGCTCAGGGGGGTCAGGAAGAGGAAGACCCCTTGGTCCCGGCCGTCGATCACCAGCCGGGCCGCCACCACGGCGCTCTTGGGACCGCCGATGGTGCTGGTGTTCGGCATGAACTTCCGCGCACCCGGAGTGGGGGTGTTCAGGACGAATCCGTTGGTCGTGCGGTCGAGCACGGCCGTCGTCTCCATCGAGGTTACGTCGTTGCCGTGTTCGAGCTCCGTGCACAGGAAGGTTCCTGTGCGCTTCATCGAGGTGAAGGCGGACAGGTCACGGCCTTCGACGTCGTGATCGAGGAGGCTGCCGAGGAAGAGGTTGTAGTGGATGCTGGCCACCGTGCACAGACCGCCGTCCAAGGGCCCTGTCCACTCGTGCAGACTCGCCAGCCGATAGGGGTCGTTGGCCAGCTCCGCGGCGTCGCCGGCGGCCTCGTTCACCAGGCGCAGCCGCTCGTAGGAGAGGGCCGCCCGCTCGTCCGGCGTCAGTCCGGCCCGGTAGGTGAAGTTCCGGCCGCTTATGAGGGTGCGCCAGTTCTCGTGTATCCGGTCCCGTTCCTGCCCGTCGAAGAGCAGGTGCGCGAGTTCACCGGCCGTCATGGCCGAGGGCCCGAATGCTAAACGGTTGCGCGGACCGTTGATGTCTACGGTCCCTTCCATGTCTGCCCCGATGAAGGTGTCCTTCTGGAACGTCAGCAAGGTCATGGACCTCTCCCCGTTGATGAGGGACCCGGAAGATGGGATCGGCCATTAAGATACGTACTAGCCGGTTTCATTTACAAGCCCTCCTGGAGGGCGGGCCGGTGATGCTCAGGTGATCGAGGGGGGCTCCGAACGTAGCGGAGTGACACATTCCGGACATGATGTGTCGATCCTGAGTGATCTCAGGCAGCAGAACCCGCGAGGAGTCCCGGTGAGGGTCTTGAAAAACCAGCTACCTGGTTTTATTCTTCGTGGCACGCCCTCTGGGGTGCAGACGAAACGGGACCTGGCGTTGGAATGCGATCGTTCGGCACCTACTCGTCGCGCAAACCGTCGATGCTAGAATACGAACCCTTTGGTTTATTTCTTGTTGTCGGGGGCTGGCGTGGAGGTGGATTGTGGCGCAGCAGGAACGAGCCATCCGTACGCGGAAGAAGATTCTCGTGGCGGCCGCTGAGGTGTTCGACGAGGTCGGGTTCGAGGCCGCGACGATCGCCGACATCCTGACGAAGTCCGGCATGACCAAGGGGGCGCTCTACTTCCACTTCACGTCGAAGGACGAGCTGGCCCAGGCGGTCCTGGCGGAGCAGGTCATGGCCACTCCGGTGGTCCCGGAGCGGGAGTTGAAGCTCCAGCAGTCCCTCGACGAGTCGCTGCTCCTCACGCACCTGCTCGGGCGGGACTCCGGCGATCCGATCATCCAGGGCAGCATCCGCCTCACCGTGGACCAGGGATCGGACAAGGACGGCCTGGACCGACGGGTGCCGATGGTGGCGTGGATCAACCACACCACGGAGCTCCTCCAGGCGGCCAAGGAGAACGGCGAGATAATCCCGGACACGGACGTGCCCCGGGTGGCGAAGTTCATGGTCGGTTCCTTCACCGGCATTCAGGTGCTGTCGAGGATCATGACCGACCGGGCGGACATGGCGGACCGGGTCGTCGACCTGTACCGGCTCGTGATGCCGTCCATCGCCGTGCCCGCCGTCCTCGTCAGGCTCGACTTCTCGGCGAGCCGAGGACGGCAGATCTACGAGACGGCGATGAGGGAACGGCAGGATACGGAGCTTGAACTGGCCGGCTGAGCCGGCCGCCCCGGCAGCACGCCGGGGTCGTGTCCTTCCGCGCACAGGGGTTCTGGAACGTGAAAACGTGAAAATGCAGCACTCACCGAGCGGAGACACGAATGAAGCAAGCTGTCTGCCCTTATGCGCTGGATGTCACGGGAAGCGACCTCGCGGGTGAGGCCGCGACGCTGCGCGGGCAAGGGCCGGCCGTTGAGGTGCTGCTCCCCGGGGAAGTGATGGCGTGGGCTGTCACCCGGCACCGTTATGCCAAGCAGCTGCTGCTCGACCCGCGGGTGTCCAAGGACGCCCGCCGGCACTGGCCCGCCTTCATCGAGGGGCACATAACGCAGGAGTGGCCGCTCTATCCCTGGGTGGCGAACGAGAACATGCTGTTCGCCTACGGGGAGAGCCACGCGCGGCTGCGCCGGCTGGTGACAGGGGCGTTCACCGTGCGCCGCACCGAGGCGCTCCGTGGCCGGGTCGAGGAAGTGACCGCCAAACTTCTGGACGCCCTGGAGGATGTGCCGGCGGGAGAGACGGTCGACCTGCGGGAGGCGTTCGCCAAACTGCTGCCGATCCAGGTCATCTGCGAGCTCTTCGGCGTCGCGGAGGAGCACCGGAAGCCGCTGTGCTCCGCCCTCGACGTGGTCTTCGACACCGTGGTGTCGGCCGAGGAGATGGCCGCGGCACAGGTCAGGGCCTTTTCCCTGCTGGGCGCGCTGGTGGCGGAGAAGCGGGTCCGGCCGGGCGACGACCTGACGTCCGCACTGATCGACGCCCGGGACAACGGCGACGCACTGACCGAGGACGAACTCCTGGGCACCCTCTATCTGATGATCGCCGCCGGCCAGGAGACCACGTCCGCCCTGATCGCCAACGCCGTCGGCGCGCTGTGCGTCCGTCCGGAGCAGCTGGAGCACGTACGCGCGGGCCGTGCGGACTGGGCGGACGTGATGAACGAGACCCTGCGCACGCACAGCCCCACGGCGTTCTCGCCGCTGCGGTTCGCGGTGGAGGACATCGACCTGGACGGCGTGACGATCAAGAAGGGGGACGCGATCGTCATCTCCTTCGCCGCCGCCGTCGGGGATGCCGAGCAACACGGGGAGGACCTCGCCGAGTTCGACGTGCTGCGCCGCCGGGGTGAGGACCTCGCCTTCGGGCACGGCGTACACCGCTGCCTCGGGGCCCCGATGGCCCGCCTGGAGACCACGGTCGCGCTGCAAGGTCTCTTCGAGCGGTACCCGGACCTCGCCCTGGCCGCGCCGCTGGAGAGCATCGACCCGATGCCGTCCTTCATAGTCAACGGCTACGGATCGCTGCCCGTGGTCCTTCGGCCCGCCCGCTGACCACTCTTCGCCGCGCCGCCCGGCAGCCGGCCGTACGGAGCTCCGCAGCCCCCTGGGCGGCGGAGCTCTTCGCTTTTTCGGCGCCCTCCGCTTGAGTAGCGGTCGAATACATCCATCTACCATTGAAAACCGCCAACGCGGTTTGTTAGTGTTCCAGGGGTGCCCGGCGCGACGGCCGGGGGGCCACGTTGTGTGTGTGCTCAAATGATCTCAAAGAAGTCCCCGACGAGAGAGCGCGCTCAGACACCTTCACCGGCGAAGTTCACCCCAGATGCCCGTCTCTCTGCACCACCGGAGCCCTCTGATGGCCAAACAGGATCGCGCGGTACGTACGCGCACCGCCTTGATCGAATCCGCTGCCGCGCTGTTCGACAGCGAAGGCTACGAACTGGCCTCGCTGTCCACGATCAGCGAGCGGGCCGGGGTGAGCAGCGGTGCGCTGCACTTCCACTTCACCAGCAAGGCGGCCTTGGCGGAGGCGGTCGGCCAGGCGGCGGTACAGCGGCTGGAGGGCATCACCCGGCCACAGGCCGATGACGCCCTCCAGGCGTTGATCGATGTCACGCACGCCCTCGTCCAGGCCCTCGACGACGATGTGGTTCTGCGCGCCGGGTTCGGCCTCAGTGACAGCATCGAGCGCGTAAGGGTGGCCGCCGGTCTGCGCGACAAGTGGCAGGGGTGGGTGGAGGACTCCCTGGGGCAGGCCGACCGGGAGGGCGCCCTGGCGTCGGAGGGCACGGCGCAGGATGCCGCGACGGCCCTGGTGGCGGTCACGGCAGGCCTTGAGACCCTGGGCAGGCAGGACGAGTGGTGGCTGTCGCATGCCCCTCTCACTCGCTTCTGGCGGCTGATCCTTCCGAGGCTCGCGGAACCCTCGCGCCTCGACGTCCTTGTCGCGTCGGGATCCAAGGGCGGGGCGCCCGGGGTGTAGGGCGTTGCAGGTGCCGGGACGTCGGGTGCCCCGCTGGACATGGTCCGGCGGGGCACCCGACGTTTCACCGCTCCGGGCCGTGCCGGCCGCACTCGGGTGGGTCCGGCACGGCTGAAAGCTGATCATCAAACCGACTGTGGCAGCTGTTTATCTGGATCTCCGGGAGATCCCCCACTCCTTGAGGGTCGGCGACGGTTTACTCCGTGAACCCCATCTGACCAGTGTAAATGTCCAGTTGGACGCAGGTGTGGCCTCCCGCGGACCCCAGGGACACTCAAGGCGCGATGGGGTGCGTCTGTATTGACAAACCGTACCGCTGGTTTTTTACTGGGCTTGTGCTCGATACAGGCCACACACGATCAGGGGGATTGACGGCGTGGATATTGATGTTCTGGGTCCGTTGGGTGTGAGGGTGAATGGTGTTGCGGTGATGCCTTCGGCGCCGAAGCCTCGGAAGGTTCTGGCGTTGTTGGCGTTGCATGTGGACCGGGTGGTGCCGGTGGGGTTGCTGGTTGACGAGTTGTGGGGGGAGCGTCCGCCGAGATCGGCGCGGACGACGTTGCAGACGTATGTGCTGCAGTTGCGTGAGCTGATCGGTGCGGCCCTGGAGTCCGGTCGTGCGGGTGTGGCTTCGGGTGCGGGACCTGAGGGGCCGGTGTCGGCGAAGGATGTGCTGGTGACTGCTCCGGGCGGGTATCTGCTGCGGGGTGGTGGCGGTTCGAGTGATGTACGCGAGTTCGATCGGCTTGCGGGCATGGGGTACCGGGCCATGGACGGGGAGGACTTCGCGGGGGCTGCGCGTTCCTTGCGTGAGGCGCTGGCTCTGTGGGGCGGGTCGGCACTGGCGGATGTGAGGGTGGGGGCGCAGCTGGAGGTGGAGGTGTGCCGGCTGGAGGAGGCGCGGCTGTGTGCGCTGTATCAGCGGATCGAGGCTGATCTCCGGCTGGGGCGGCATCGTGAGCTGCTGGGTGAGCTGACGGTACTGGTGAGCCGGTATCGCACGCACGAGGCTCTGCACGGTCAGTTCATGCTGGCCCTCTACCGGTCGGGACGTCGTAGTGAGGCGCTGAGTGTGTATCAGCGGTTGCGGCAGGCGCTGGTACGTGACCTGGGCCTTGAGCCGTCGGCCGGGTTGCGGCGGTTGCAGCAGACCATGATCCAGGCCAGCGAACCCACCCCCCACATCGCACGGACCGGAGCCGTCAGCGGTGGCCCGCGGGATCGACTCGCACGAGTCGGTTGACGGTCGCATCCCGCGGCCGAGGTGCGCCGACCGTCTGCGCCCCTCCCCCTTCCGAAGACTGAGACCGGTTCTTCGGAAGTGCGAGGGGCGTTTTGCTGTGCGTGTGAGGTTCGGGCCCGCGCCGGCGGTGGAGCTAACGGCTCTCGTGCTCTTCCTGAATCCTGCGGAGCAGATCCTCCTGGTCCCGCACCAGTTGTTCGATCCGGGCCTGGAGCTGCGCTATCTCCGATGTCAGGTCGAGGGCGCGCGGACGCGATGCGAGCAGCGTGGGGGAGTGGCTGAGAATCGCTTCCATGCGCGAACGCAGAGGGGGGCCCGGCTCGATGCCGAGGGTGGTGACGAGGTGGCGGCGCGCGCGTTCGTAGACGCCGAGTGCCTCCGACTGCCGGCCGCCCCGGTACAGGGCGACCATCAGCAGATCGTAGAAGCGCTCGCGCAGCGGATGGTCGGCGGTGAGACGTTCCAGGTCGGAGGTGATCTCGGCGTCCTTGCCGCAGCTCAGGCTCGCCTCGTAGAAGGCTTCCAGAGTGGTGAGGCGCTGCTCCTCCAGCCGGTCCGCCTCCGCCGTGCAGATGGGGCCCTGGCGGCTGTCCTGCAGGGCCGGGCCCTGCCACAACGACAGGGCGTCGCCCAGGAGTCGCATCGCGTACCGGGGGTCTTCGGGGACCGCCGCCCTGCCGCGCCCGGACAGCAGGGCGAAGCGCGTCACATCGGTCGAGGCGTGGCCCAGCGTCAGCAGGTATCCGGTGGGCAGGGTGCTGATCCACGTATGGCCCGGGGAGGGCAGCAGCCGGCGCAGCCGGGCGACGTGGGTCTGAAGGGCGTTCGGCGCGTTGGAGGGGGGCCGGTCGCCCCACAGTTCCTCCACCAGGCGGTCCACGGAAAGGAGCTCGCCCGCGTGGATGACCAGGGTGGCGAGCAGGGCCCGCTGCTTGGGGCCGCAGGGCACGATGCCCGCCCCGGTCGCCCCGTCGTGCACGGCCACCAGGCCGAGCAGCCGGAACTCGGTCACCTGGCCGCGTACCGGGGCGGGTGCGGCGAGGTCGAGGACGGTCATCGCGCCACCCCGGACGGCGCCCTGGCCAGGAGCAGGGCGAGGCGCACGTCGTTCCGGATCCGCTCGGAGACCTCCGGCAGCCGGTCCTGGAAGTAGAAGTGGCCGCCCTCGAACAGGTGCATGCCCATGAAGCGGGTGGAGGCGTTGGCCCAGCCGTCGAGGCGGTGCGGGGGCGAGATGTGGTCCTGTGTGCCGCCGAACACCGAGAGGGGGACCGGCAGCGGCGAGGTGAGGGGCTCGGCGCGCCAGGTCTCGCTGATGCGGAGGTCCGCGCGGATGGTCGGCGCGAACAGGTCCCACAGCTCCTGGTGGTCCAGGACCGACGGCGCCGTGCCGCCCATCGCCGCCAGTTCCCGGCGCAACTCCGCGTCGCTCAGCAGGTGGCGGCGCGTACCGTCCCCGTCGGGGAGCAGGGTGCCGCGTGCCGAGATGCCGAGCCACACCGGAGGGGTGCGGCCCGCCTCGATGAGCCGGCGGGTCAGTTCGTACGCGACGAGCCCGCCCAGGCTGTGCCCGAAGAAGGCGAAGTGGCCGGTCAGCCCGTCGTCCAGCTCGTGCAGGAAGTGCTCGACCAGCACGCCGATGTCCTTCAGCGGGGGGCGGCCGTCGCGTGGGCCGCGGCCCGGCGCGTCAGGGATCCGCACGTCCCAGCCGGCCGGGAAGCAGGACGGCCAGTCGCGGTACATCAGATGCGAACCACCGGAGTGGTGGAACACGAACAGGCGCAGCTCCAGCTCTTCGGCCTTCTGCATGGAGACTCCATCGACGAGACACTCTGGCGTTCGGCCCGATGACAGCGGTACCGGGACGACGCAGGGGGTTGGCAACCTATCCGTTTCCCGGCCGCCGCGACCGCTTCCGCGAGTGGGCCTCGAACCGGCCTGTATGCATCCTCAAGCCTAGGCATTTTGACCCCAACACCCTTGTGTACAAGGTTACTTGAGAATGAATCCAGCAGCGGGAGCAATGGCCGGGAACAGGTCTAGCGTTCCGGGGAGCAAGGCCGCCACTCGATGGGCCGACAGGCAAGGCCGCCACTCGATGGGGTACGAGAGGAAACCGTGGAGATTCAGGTTCTGGGGCCATTGAGCGCCTCCGTCAACGGAGTCTCGATCGTGCCCACCGCAAGCAAGCCGCGTCAGCTCCTCGCGCTGTTCGCGTTCCATCCGGGGCGCATCGTGCCGGTGGCCACGCTCATGGAGGAGCTGTGGGGCGCCGACATGCCGCAGAGCGCCCTGACCACGCTGCAGACGTACGTCCTTCAGCTCCGCCGCCACCTCGGCACCGCCATGGGCCCCGACGCCCCCGGCAACGCCAAGGAGGTCCTGGCCACCCGGCACGGTGCGTACGTCCTGCAGATCCCGGCCGAATCCGTCGACCTGCACCGTTACGAGAAGCTCGTAGCGGGTGGCCAGCGGGCCTTCGAGGAGGGTGAGGACGGACAGGCCGCCGCGCTGCTCAGAGGCGCCCTCGACATGTGGAACGGGCCGCCCCTCGTCGACGTACGGGCCGGCTCGATCCTCTCCATCGAGATCATGCGGCTGACGGAGTCGCGCCTGGGTACGGTCGAGCGGCGCATCGACGCCGATCTGCGGCTGGGCCGGCACGCCGAACTCAACGCGGAGCTGACGGACCTGATCGCCCGGCACCCGCAGCACGAGGGTCTGCACTCCCAGGCGATGCTCGCGCTGTACCGCTCCGGACGGCAGGCGACGGCGCTCGACGTGTACCGCAGACTGCGCAGGCGGCTCATCGACGAGCTCGGCGTGGAGCCCTCGCCGCAGCTCCAGCGGCTGCACCAGATGATGCTCACCGTCGATCCCGCGCTCGACGTGGTGGCGGGCGAGCGGCGCGCCTCGACTTTCGACCTCTACGCCGCCTGACCTCCAGGCGACCGGCGGGCGCCCCCGCCGGCGCCACGTCTACGGCAGCGGGTTCCCGGCCCGCGCCGGCCGCCGCGGCAGGGTCCGTACCGCCGACTCCGCGTGGCGCCCGGCCAGTTCGATGGTCGCCAGCGACATTCGCCGGATGTCCTCCCGCAGACCGAGCCGGGCCTGCCCGACTCCGGCCGGCAGGCCCCGCACCGCGTTCTCGTCGAGCAGCACCGAATGCCGGGTGATCACGCGCACCCCGTGCTCGTCGGGCACCACCGACCACTCCCCGATGTGCGCGGCCGCGGTCGGCGCCGCCGGCACGGTCTGCTTGTGGACGATCCGCCCGGCGTGCGGGAAGCACAGCCGGACCGAGCTCGCCGTGCGCACCACCCCGTCGGGCAGCAGTACGTCGTAGTCCAGGACCTGCACCCCGGGGGTGGACTCGGTCAGTTCGAGACGCGGCACGTGCGGCACGTGGCCGGGCCAGTCGGCGGCCCGGTACAGGAAGTCGTAGACCAGCTCGCCGGGCCCGTTCACCCGTACCGACTCCTCGAACGACAGCACCAGGTCGTCGAGTGCGAGGTCGCTCTCGGTGACCCGGCGCAGACTCTCCAGCTCGGCCCGGGCGTTGTCGTCGGTGACGAGGCCGACCCGGGCCACGTCGTGGGGCCGGTCGCCCACGACCGTGAACTCGTGCCGTACCGTCACCACACTGCGCCCGCCCGGGGCTTCCTCGACGGTCCACTCCCCGCCCATCGTCTCGACCGGTGCGTCGTGCTTGAGCTGGAAGAACTCGATGCGCCGCTCGTGCGGGTGCTGGACCCGCGCCGAGATCGAGGACCTGATGTCACCCCGCGCGCTCTCCCACGAGCGCAGCCGCTCCCGGGGTCCGTCGAAGTCGAGGCGCTCGACGTGCAGCACGGGCGGGCAGAACAGCGGTCTGCGCAGGGCGTCCGCGAGCAGGGTGTAGACCACTGCGGCCGGGGCGGCCACCTCGACCGAGTGTCGCGTACGGTGCACACGCTCACCAGACATCACCGTTGATCGCACCTCCTGGTCGTCGGGCCGGGGCTGTCGCGACCCCATGGTCTCCACCTTCGACGCAGGCGCTTGAGGAGTATTCGAAGGAGGCTCGATCCGTGCCCGGGAGACTGCCTGGACCGAGCTCGGATTCACCGGAGTGTGCCGGCGCCCGCTCGGCGTTCCTCACCGCCCCATGCACGGACGGAAACGGAGACCGAGATCATGACCGTCGAGTTGGTGGACCCCGCCGAGCGCACCCGTGAGAGTCAGAAGTTCGCCGCTCTGTACGTGGAGGTGCAGCAGTTCTACGCGCACCAGATGCAGATCCTGGACGCGCACGACTCCGAGCGCTGGGCGGGCACCTTCACCGAGGACGCCATCTTCGAGCTGCCCTCCCCGGCCCAGCCGGTGCGTGCCCGGGTCGGCCTCGCGTGTTACGTGCGGGCCGGCGCCGCACGCCAGCGACGGGCGGGCAACCGCCTCAACCACTGGGTCGGGATGCTCGACGTACAGCCCCAGGCGGACGGGTCGCTGCACACCCGGTGCTCGGCCCTGGTGTACGCCACGCCGACCGGCGGCAGTTCCAAGATCCTGTACGTGTGCGTCATGGAGGACGTCCTGGTCCGCGCCCGCGGCAAGTGGCGCACCGCGCACCGCCGGGTGACCCGGGACGACCTGGCGTGACCGCCGGGCCGAGGGGGCCCTTGTGAGGTGGTGGACGACCACCACAGCTGAACTCGATGTTCCGCATGGCGCAGGGGACCCGGTGTGGCCCCTTGCCTGAAGTGACCCGTGCACATCCTCCGGTCCGCGCCCGTCTGCCGTCGCCCCCGACGCAGGCGGGCGCGTTGACGTTCTCGGGGGAGTCCTTGAGGGCCCGCCACCGGTGACCACCTGCCGGTCTTGGGCGGAGAGCTCCTGCCGGCCCCCGCGGAGGCCGCTCATGTATACAGGCGTTACGGATCGCCGGATGGCGCACTGCAGGGCATAAACGGCCGCCCCGGTTTGAGATGTCGCCGGCGAAGAATGTCTGTATTTGCCATTGTTGATTCTCTTTTATGTGCCTGTATTCGGTGCTTGAGATCTTCTGGAGCGTCTGGGATCCGCGTGGCTTTCTGCTAAAACAGCGAGTACGGTTTGGTATTGGCGAACCGTTCACCCTGTTTGCTGTTCGGCGTTCGGTCGAGAACCCGGTCTGCCTCAGGCGTCGAAGCCCTGGAAGGTTCTGGCGTACTGGTCGACGAGTTGTGGGGGGAAGTGGCCGCCGAGGTCGGCGCGGAGGGCGCACCACGCGGGCAGTTCACACAGTTCACAGTTCACACAGTTCACGCGGACCGGCGTGAGCGGGCGGACACCCGCGAGGCGGGACGTACCGCTGCCTCACCGGCGGCCTGTGGAACGGAACCCTTGGAGCCAACTCATGCACGACGAATTCCGGTTCTCACGCACAACTCCCGCCGAACCCGGGCACGACCGGCTGCTGAGCGGACTCCTGGTGGTCCTCGCCGATGTGCTGCGCATCGCGCCGGACCGTATCGACCCCGAGGAGACCTTCCGGCTGCTCGGCCTCGACTCGATCCTGTGCGTCCAGTTCGTCACGTCGCTGAACAGCCACTACGGCACCGATGTCAGGGCCGACGTCATGCTCGACCACCCCACACCTGCGGCGCTCGCCCGTCATCTGGCGCGCACGGTGATCCGGCACGGCGCGCCCGCGGCCGTGCGGCCCGCCCCCGCCCAGTCACTGCCGCAGGACTCGGAACCGTCCCACGTGAACGGCGTCGACATCGCGGCGGTGGCGGAGCTGCTGCGCGAGGAGCTGGCCCGCATCCTGAGCTGCGACGCCTGGGACATCCGCACCGACACCCCCTTCACGCTGCTCGGCGTCGACTCCGTCGTCGCCTCGGAGTTCGTGGCCGCCGTCAACCGCGTCTACGGGCTGCGCGAGCCCGCCGGGATCCTTTACGACCACCCCGACCTCGGCGCGCTCGCGGCGTACATCGCCACGGTCGAACCGCCGCAGCACGTCCCCGAGGTCATGCCGGCCGCGATGGGCGTGCAGGTGCCGGGGGCCGCTCCGCTCGGCATCGGCGCCCTTCTTGACGCGGTGCGCGCCGGGTGGCTGTCCATCGACGACGCGGTCGCCCTGCTGTCGCGCACTCACTGAGCGGCGGAACCCATGGACATACGACCGGATCTCATGGACGAACGAGACGTACTCACCAGCTTCAAAGGGGGAAGCCTCGAACGGGGCCAGGCCGTTCGGATCCTCACGACACTGATGTCCGTCGGTGTCGCCGCGTCCGTACCGGCCGTCCTCGCGCGGACCGCGCCGCCGACCGCGGACGCGGCGCCCGAGCCGGTGGTGCACACGGTGCGGGAGGCGCGGGAAGCGGGCGGCGCCGACGCCGCATCCGCCACGGACCGGTACGCGATCGTGGGGATCGCCGGGCGCTACCCCCTGGCAGCCGATCTCCTCGCCCACTGGCAGAACCTGCGGGACGGCCGGGACACCTCGTCGACCGGGCCCCTTCACCGGCCGGGCGGATCGCCGCTCGAACCCGGCCGACGCGGTCACTTCCTCGGCGAGGTGGCCGGGTTCGACGCGGAGTTCTTCGGGCTCACCCCCGCCGAAGCGGCACTGATGGACCCGCAGGCCAGACTGTTCCAGGAGATCGTCTGGGAGGCCCTGGAGGACGCGGGCTGCACCGGCTCCCGCCTCGACTCCCTCACCGGGCCCGACGGCAGGCCGCGTGCGGTCGGCGTGTTCGCCGGGGTCGGCGCCGCCGACTACGCCCTTCTCGCCGCAGAGGGCTGGGCCCGGGGCTGCCGGGAGATGCCGAACAGCGGCCACCGTGACCTCGCCGTCGGCCTCGCCCGGCGACTGCGCCTCAGTGGCCCCGCCCAGGCGGTCGACAGCGCCGATACCTCAGCCCTCGATGCTGTGCACCTCGCCGTCGGCGCCCTGCGGCGCGGGGAGTGCGCGGCCGCCGTGGCCGGAGGCGTCGAACTGCTGCTGCACCGTTCGCGCAGCCGGGACGCGGCCGGCGAAGGGGTCGGCGCCGTCGTGCTCAAGCCGCTCGACCGGGCCCTGGCCGACGGCGACCAGGTGCACGCCGTGCTGCGGGAGACCGTGGTCGGCGGCCCCGCCCCGTCCGTGCCCGCCGACGCGGCAGGCCGCGCCACGGTCCTGCGCGAGACCCACGAGACCACCCTGCGGCGCATCGGTGACGCCGGGGCCGCCACCGGGATCGCGGCACTGACCGCCGCGGTGCTTCAGCTGCGCGCCGGAGTCCTCGCACCCACCGGAGAGCGGGCCGCCCCCGCGGCCTGGCCGCGGCCGCTCGACGCACGGGGGCGGGAGCTGCCCCGTACAGCCGTGGTGGAGCCGGCCGAGGCACAGGGGCCCGGCATCACAGGCGTACTGGAGGAGTACCTGCCCTCGGGGGAGAGCTCCGCACGCCCGGAGCAGGACCGCAAGGCCGCCGCGCGCGACGAGCTGATCCTGCTGTCCGCACCCACCCCGGCCCACCTCACCGCCTTCGCCGCGCGCCTCGCCGACTGGCTGGCACCCGCCGCGTCCGGCGACCGTGGAGACGGCCCCGCCGCGCTGCCCGCGCTCGGCGAGCTGGCCCGTGCGCTGCGCGCAGGGCGCGCCGCGCTGCCCTTCCGGCTGGCGCTGATCGTCCGGGACCTTCCCCAACTCATCGCATCACTCGATGAGTTCGTGGCGGATCCATCGGCGGCGCGCGGCAGCCGCATCCGCACCGCCGACCTGCGCGGCGGGGCGGACGACCGCTACGCCCTCGCCGGGGTGCCGGAGACCCGGGACTACCTGGCCGCGCTGTGGCGGGGGAACCGGCTTGAGCAGGTGACCCGACTGTGGCTGGCCGGGCTGCCCATCGACTGGGCCGCCCTCGAACAGCGCACCGGTGCCGGCGGCATGGTCGTACCGCTGCCCCCTTCGGTGTTCCTGCGCCGCCCGATGTGGCTGGGCGGCGCACCTGTCACCGGTGCCCCGAAGGGGAGCGCCGGGGAGGCCGGTGCGGCGACGGAGCCCACCGGATGAGCGGATGAGCGGATGAGCGGAAACGTAATCCTGGGCGGGTCCGCCGGACCCGGTGAGCCGGGCCGCCCCGCGCCGGTCAAGCTGTGGTTCTGCACCAACGAGGAACTGGCCGCCGAGTTCGCCGAGACCCTGGCCGACGCCTGGCTGGACGCGCCGGAGCGCGAGCTCGCCGAGCGGTTCCTGTTCGAGCAGGACCGCCACCAGTACGTCATCGCGCACCTCCTGGTGCGGCGCGTGCTGGCGTTGGAGACGGGCGTGCCCGAGTCGGAGGCTGTGATCTGGCGTTCGACCCGCGGTCGGCCGTTCTTCCGCAGGCCCCCCGAAGGGATGCTGCGAGGCGGCCACAAACTGGACTTCAACCTGTCCCACACCCATGGGCACAACCTGCTCGGCATGGTGCGCGCCCACCGGATCGGCGTGGACGTGGAACGCCTGGACCGTGGCGCCCGGGGGCTGAACACCATCGTCGACACCTTCGCGCCGCAGGAGCGGCACTGGGTGACGCAGGTCCCGCCCGGCCGCCCGCGCGACCGGCGGGTGCTGCGCCTGTGGACGCTCAAGGAGGCGTATTCCAAGGCGCTCGGGCTGGGGCTCGGCCTGCCCTTCGACTCATTCGTCTTCGAGCTGGCCGAGGACGACGGAGTGCTCGGATTCCAGCCCCCCGACAACGCCGTCGAGGGCGCCCAGCGATGGCGGTTCCTGGAACTGGAACCGGCGCCCGACATCCTGGCCGCCGTCGCGGTGATCATCGACCCGGGGGCGCCCGCGGTGCTCCAGCTGTACCACGGCTTCCCCTGGAGCAGGGGCGTGCCGCAGCTCATCGCCCTGCCCGAACCGGCGCGGATCCTCGTGTGACCGCGGCGCTCGGCAGCCGGCACGCGCAGAGCCCCGGTGCTGTCGGCACAGCATCGGGGCCCACTCATCGGCGCAGCCGCGTATCAGGCGGTCGCGGTCGCTTCCTCCACGGGGCGTTCCAGCTCCCGCTCGGCGCGCCCCAGCATGATCGAATCGGCGATCTCGCCGCTGCGTACGGCGATGTTCGACAGCAGCGCGGACGACAGACCGTGGCTGTGCTCGGTGCCGCCCTGGAGATAGACCCCGCAGGTCAGTCCCGACGCGGGGACGAGACGGTAGTCGCGCTCCACCCGGTGCCTGCCCGCCGCGTCACGCTGGAAGAGCTGGTCGAAGTCGCCGAGCAGGCGCGCCGGGTCCACGCAGTCGTAGCCGGTGGCGAAGACCAGTGCGTCGACGCCCAGTTCCTCCGTCCGGCCGTCGAGCAGCGAGCGCAGGACCACCCGCTTTCCGTTGCCGGCGGGCTTGACCTCGGTGACCCTGGTCAGGTTGCGGAAGTGCAGCCGTCGGCTGTCGCGCACCTCCTCGTCGTACGCGCGTTGGTACAGCGAGCGGATGACGTCGGCGTCGACCACCGAGTAGTTGGTGTTGCGGTGATAACGCCAGAACGCGTCCCTCGCCTGATCGGTCCCGAAGAAGTACTCGTCGACCGCGCCGGGATCGAACACCTGGTTGGCGAAGGGGGTGTCGTCGGCGACGGAGTAGCCGTACGACGGGATGACCGCGGAGACCTGGGCGTGCGGCAGCGAGTCGTAGAGGAACCGGGTGATCTCGGCCGCGCTCTGGCCGGCGCCGACCACCGCCACGCTCCTGAGGTCCTCAGGCGCGTGTGCGTTGAATCTGCCCAGGAACTCCGAGCTGTGCCACACCCGTTCGTCGGCCGTCATGCCCTCCGGCAGACGCGGTACCAGGCCCGTCGAGATGGCCACGTTGCGTGCGGTGACCACCTGGGTGCTGCCGTCGCTTTCGCGCACCTCGATCTCGAGAAGGTCGGGCGCTTTGGCTCCGTTCTCGGCGACGGGCCGGATCGAGATGACCTCGGCTCCGTAAGTGACCTGGTTGTCGAGGCCTGCGGCCGCCCACTCCAGGTACTGGTGGAATTCGTGCCGGGTCGGAAAGAAGTCCTGGTTGTTCACGAACTGCACCAGCCGGTTCGCGGCGTGCAGATACGAGACGAAGCTGAACCGGGACAGCGGGTTCCTGAAGGTCACCAGGTCCTTCAGGAACGAAATCTGCATGGTTGTCGACGGCAGCAACATGTTTCGGTGCCAGCCGAAGGTGGGCTGCCGCTCGAAGAAATGGGACTTGACCGGATGCTGTGCAGCGCTCGCCCCATGCTCCTCCAACGCGATCGCGAGCGAGAGGTTGGACGGGCCGAACCCGATTCCGACCAAGTCGTAGATCTCTTGATGGCGCCTGCCCGTTATGCCCATAAAAACTCTCCCGCTTGCGTCTGGAAAACTCGGCCGATGACCCGAGAGACCGTTCTGCAGTGTCGCTCTCCAGAGTGTCTCAAAAGCAACTTGAAGACGGCATGAAGACCTTTCAAGCGTTTCTCGAGGTGCTCGGTATTCGCGATCGTTGTCCCGTCGGCGGGACGGCTGTAGGGTCGGCGATGATTTCCTGTATCCGTGTGGTGCGGCCGATTCTGTAGGTATCCGGAGTAATGCGCTCAGGTGTGAACCGGGCCGAGCCATGCCCTGAGTCAATTGCTGGAAAGGTGAATCCGGATGTTCGTTCCCAGCTTTTACCGTGAGCCGGAAAATTCATGGATGGTCGACCTGATCCGTGATAATCCACTGGCGCTTTCGGTGGCCAACGGCACTGACGAGGACGGTCCCTTCGCCACGCATCTGCCGGTCATCTTCGACCCCGAAACGGCCGCTGACTGGTCCGGCGAGCTGCCCGGGGTCACGCTGCTCGGGCACATGAACCGGGCGAACCCGCACTGGGCGGCGCTGGAGACGGGCGGCGTCCTGCTGCTGACGTTCACCGGTCCGCATTCCTATGTGTCGCCCACGGTGTACGAGGTGACCCCGGCCGCCCCGACGTGGAACTTCACCGCGGTGCACGTCCGGGGCGTGGTGGAGAAGATCGACTCGGCCGAGGAGACGCTGGGCGTGGTGCAGTCCACGGTGCGGGCTTTCGAGGGGGCGTTCGGCAACGGCTGGGACATGGACGGGTCGCTCGACTACTTCCGCAAGATCCTGCCCGGTGTGGGGGCCTTCCGGCTCAAGGTGACCGGGGCCGAGGGCATGTTCAAGCTCAGCCAGGAGCAGCCGGGCGAGGTGCGGGCTCGCGTGCAGGAGGCGTTCGGGCAGAGCGCGTGCACGTACAGGCGTGAGACCGCCGAGCTGATAGGCCGGCTGTCCTGACGTCCCCGCAGGCTCCGCCGTCAGGCGGCGCCGATCCCTGCGTGACCAGGTCGCCGGCATCGGCGCACTGCCTCTGACGGTGGCCTGCGCAGCGGGCCGCAAGGTCGCCCGCCGGTCCCCGACAGCAGCCCTCCGTGTCCCGGACCCGGTTGACCCGGCCTCGCACCGGGGGCAACCGGGGCGTGCCGGAGGTGTCCGTCATGGTGCCCGCCGACGGCGGGCCGGCGTCGCATCGCCGCGTTGTCCGCCCCGGTGATGCCGACGCCCTCGCTCATGCCGTCGCTGCCTCGAAGCCCGCACCGTCGTCCGGTACGACCACCGTGCCGGCACTCTCGCCGTCGAAGATCTGCCGCAGGACGCAGTGCTTGATCCTGCCGTCGATGACGCGGGCCGTGCGCACCCCGTTGTTCACGGCGTGCAGGCAGCCCTCCATCTTGGGGATCATCCCGGCGGCCAGCCCGGGCAGCAGACCGGCCAGTTCGCCTGCGGTGAGGCGGGGGATCACCTCGTCGCTGTGCGGCCAGTTCGCGTACAGGCCCTGGACGTCGGTGAGGATGAGAAGGGCCTCGGCGTCGAGCGCGGCGGCGAGGGCCGCGGCCGCGGTGTCGGCGTTGACGTTGAACACACCGCCCCTGGCGGCATCCTTGGCGTCCTCGGCCCGGGCGATGGAGGAGATGACGGGGATGCGTCCGTTGTCGACGAGGTCCCGCACGATCCCGGCGTCGACGCGGGCGACCTCGCCGACCCGGCCGATGTCCACCGACTTGCCGTCCGTCTGCGCATAGCGCCTGACAGCGGTCATCAGACGGGCGTCCTCGCCCGTCATGCCCACCGCGTGCGGGCCGTGCTCGTTGAGCAGCCCGACGAGCTCGCGCTGCACCTGCCCGGCGAGGACCATCCGTACGACATCCATGGCCTCGTCGGTGGTGACCCGCAGGCCGTCCTTGAACTGGGAGGGCAGGTCGAGGCGTTGGAGCTGGGCGCTGATCTGCGGGCCGCCGCCGTGCACCACGACGGGTTTCAGGCCGGCATGCCGCAGAAAGAGGATGTCCTTCGCGAAGGCCGCCTTCAGTTCGGCGTCGACCATGGCGTTACCGCCGAACTTGATGACGACGGTCTTGCCGTGGTGGCGCGCGATCCAGGGCAGCGCCTCGACGAGGGCATGGGCCTTGGACAGGGCCGTGCGCTCGCTGGGGCGGTCGCGGTGGGTTTCCAGCAGAGCCGGCTGAGGATAGGGGGAAGCACTCATGAGGCGTACTCGCTGTTCTCGTGGAGGTGGAGAGACGCCGGAGGCGAACAGCGGCTCACGGTGCGACTCCGATCGTGGAAAGCCCCAGTCCTTCGGGCAGACCGAGGGCGGTGTTCATGCTCTGGACGGCCCCGCCCGCGGTGCCCTTGGTGAGGTTGTCGATCGCGCTGATGGCGATGATCCGGCCGACCGCCGGGTCCAGGGCCACCTGGATCTGCGCGGCGTTCGACCCGTACACGGCTGCGGTGCTGGGCCACTGCCCCTCGGGCAGCAGCCGTACGAAGGGCTCGTCGCCCAGCGCCTTCTCGTACGCGGCCCGTACGTCCTGCGCGCCGACCCCGGGCCGCGCCGCGGCCGAGCAGGTGGCCAGGATGCCGCGGGGCATGGGGGCCAGGGTCGGGGTGAAGGAGACCGCCACCCGGCGGCCCGCCACGGCGCTGAGGTGCTGCGCCATCTCGGGGGTGTGCCGGTGGCCGCCACCCACCCCGTAGGGCCGCATGGATCCCATGACCTCGCTGCCGAGCAGGTCCGCCCTGGGCGCCTTGCCGGCGCCGGACGTGCCGGACGCCGCGACGACCACCGCCTCGGGTTCGGCCAGCCGAGCCGCGTACAGGGGAAAGAGGGCCAGCAGGACGGCGGTCGGGTAGCAGCCCGGCACCGCGATACGCCGCGAACCCGCCAACGCGGCGCGTGAGCCCGGTAGTTCGGGCAGACCGTAGGGCCAGGTGCCCGCGTGCGGCGAGCCGTAGAACGTCTCCCAGTCACTCGCGTCGGCGAGACGGAAGTCCGCGCCGCAGTCGATGACGAGGGTCTGCTCGCCCAGCTGCCCGGCGACCGCGGCGGACTGGCCGTGCGGCAGGGCGAGGAAGACCACGTCGTGTCCCTGGAGGGCGTCGGCGGTGGTGGCCCGTACCTCGCGCCCGGCCAGCGGAGCAAGATGCGGTTGCAGGGTGCCCAGACGCTGTCCTGCGCTGGAGTGCCCGGTCAGCGCGCCGATCTCCACTTCGGGGTGGGTCAGAAGCAGGCGGAGGAGCTCGCCCCCCGCGTATCCACTCGCTCCCGCCACGGCTGCACGTACTGTCATGAACCCTCCCAGTTGGCAGATAGGTCGCGACCGGTCCGGCTGTCACCCGCCGCGCGTTGCTCCAGTCAACTCCCTGAAACGGAGCAGTAGTTGGTCCTGATCCTGCTGCAGACTCTCGATGCGGCGATGCAGCTGGTCCATCTCCTCGCGGAGGGGGCGCACCGTGTTGTCGGCCGGTGCGGGCGTCCTGCGGGGCTGCACCGGGGAGGCCGGGCGGGGGCCCGCCGCCCCGGTGAGGGCCGGGTCATGGTGGAGAATCTGCACCATCAGGTCGCGCAGGTCGGGGCCGGGCTCCACGCCGAGCTCGCGCCTGATGCGGTGGCGGGCCCGTTCGTACACGGCGAGCGCTTCCGCCTGCCGGCCGCAGCGGTACAGGGCGACCATCAGCAGGTGGTAGAACCGTTCCCGGGTGGGGTGCTGGGTGGCGAGCTCCGCCAGCTCGCCGACGATCTCGCCGTGGCGCCCGGTGCGCAGATACGCGTCGCACCTCATCTCCAGGGCGGCCAGCCGGAGCTCGTCGAGCCGGGCCGCCTCGTCCGCGCAGATGTCGCCGAGCAGGCTCCCCTGCAGTGCGGGTCCACGCCACAGTGACAGTGCCTGGTCCAGCAGCTCACCGGTCTGCCCCGGGGCGTGGGGCAGGGCCCGACGGCCCTGTTCGGTCAGCTGCCGAAAGCGCGCCGCGTCCGTTTCGGCGGGCGTGAGCCGCAGGGTGTAGCCGTGCGGGGTGGTCACGATCCATGGGCGCCGCGTCTTCTCATCGGCGTCCTGGCCCGCCGGGCGGGACAGCAGCCGGCGCAGCCGGGCCACATGGATCTGCAGCGCGTTCGCCGCGTTGGCGGGCGGATGAACGCCCCAGAGCTCGTCGATGAGCCGCCGCGCGGAGACGTCGTGCCCGGCCTTCACCACCAGGGCCGCGAGCAGCGCACGCTGTTTGGCACCCGTGGGGAGAACCCGCAGGCCGCTCCGCTCGTCCTGGAATTCCACGAGACCGAGAATGCAGAACCGCATCTCTTCCCTTCACATGCCCGCGTGCCGGTCGGTTGCAGGCGTCGGACGGCCAGGGGCCGGCGAGTGCCGATGGTTCAGGACGTGCGCGTCGCGCCCGCCGCGTCCAGGGCCGCGGTCGCGTCCCACTCGATCTGCCGCAGCAGCGGAGCGGGATCGTTCTGGAAGTAGAAGTGGCCGCCGTCGAACACCCGCAGGCCGAGGAAGTGTGCGGTGTGCTCCTCCCATCCGGCCATCCGCCGCGGTGACGCCGCGTGGTCCCCGACGCCGGCGTACGCGGACAGCGCCACGGGCAGGGGAGCGTGGTCGGGAGTGGGGCACCAGGTGTCCACCAGGCGCATGTCCGCCCGGATCATCGGGTCGAACACGGCCCACAGGTCGGGGTCGTCGAAGACCTCGTCGGGTGTGCCGCCGAGCAGCCTCAGGCGGCTGCGCAGCTCGGCGTCCGGCAGCTCGTGGTACCCGAGCCCCTGCCCCGTGAGCTGCGGCGCCGGCCGTCCGGAGAGACCGACCCACACCGGCAGCGGAAGCCCCCGGTCGACGAGCCGCTGGGTGATCTCGTACGCGATGAGGGCGCCCATGCTGTGCCCGAACAGGGCGTAGGGCGAGGTCTGTCGGGGTGCGATACGGCAGAGCAGGAAGTCGGCGAGGCGGCCGGCGTCAGCGATCTGCGGCCGGTCGAGCAGCAGGCCGTGGCCCGGGGCGTCGAGCAGTCGCACGTCCCAGGTGTCCGGCAGCATGGCCGGCCAGTGACGGTACAGCAGGTGTGAGCCCCCGGCGTGGTGCAGGACGAACAGGCGCAAGGCAGGTCGTGTGCTGTCCATCGCTCTTCCTCGGGGTCGGTCCTGGCTTCCCCGGACCATAGAACGGTGTGCGGTCCCCCGGGTGCGGGCACCAGACGGGCTCCACCTCGGGTGTGGCCGTTCTTGAGCGGTTCTCGGGCCGCGCGGGCACCGAAACGGGGCGCCGGACATCCGGCGGGTACGTGCTGCCGTTCGACGCGGGGGCGGGAGGCGGGTCCGGCCGGCCAGGGCCGACGTGTCGCGCCAGGGGCTTGAAATCACCTGTTTCGCCCGGGAGCCGGGGCACGCCCGACCGGCTCACGCGGCCGTCGGCACCTCTCGCGTACCGCGCCCTGCCGACCGGTCCGGCCTTGCCGTTTGCGGCATTCGGATGCGCGGAGCCATCCGCCGGGGCGCCGAACGGGCTCTCCCGGGTTCCGAAAGAGGGTTCGTCGAGCACCCGATCCAGAACGACTCGAACTCCGCCCTACCGCCCTTGTTGGCCCGGCGTTCGCATCCCTACGGTGACGTGGCAACGCCGGGCTCGCTACCGGCGCCGGGGGTCCTCTTCCACGGGACGCCCGAGCGGTTGTCGGGAGGACACCACCGATGGGCGCATCCGCGCCCGCCGCCGTCCCCTGCGCAGCCTGACGATTTCCCATCCCGAGTTACCCCAAGACGGTTGACGGTTAAGGACGGTGCCAGTTGAGCACGAACCCCTTCGATGACGAGGACGGCCGCTTCTTCGTCGTGGTCAACGCCGAGGAGCAGCACTCCCTGTGGCCGGTGTTCACCGAGGTGCCGGCCGGCTGGCGGGTGGTCTTCGGCGAGGCGGCCAAGGCCGAGTGCCTGGAGTACGTCGAGCAGAACTGGACCGACCTGCGCCCCAGGACGCTGCGCGAGGCCATGGCCGCGGACTGAAGGCCCCCCTGGGCTTTTGCCACGTGATGCGGCGGAACCCATGTCGCGACGAGCCCGGCCGGGACGCCCCCGTTCGGTCGGGCATCCGGGGGCCTCTCGTCTGGATCAGGCCGGGCTCGCGGGGTCCGGCACGCACTCCCCCGAGGTCTCGGCTTCGCTCGACCAGGGGGACCCCCTCCTGCGTTGTCGTCGGTCGCCCATGCTCCTTCCCCAAGCTCTCGGCTTCGCCCAAGCAGGGGAGACCCCATCCGACTCCCTCCTCCGCCTTGCAGCTGCACGAACGGACCCCGCTTCCTGATCCGGCCTGATCCAAACGAAAGGCCCTTGGAACGGAACACGCCGCGGCCCGCGGCGCTCGGCTTCGTGGGCCTGCACACCTACTTCTCGCCGGCGCTCGCGGCGTACCTGAGCGGGCCGGCGCAATGGAACGACAGTGACCGCCGCCCGCACGCTCCGTCGAGTGACCGGTCTACGCCCAGGCAAGCACTCTGAGTGGGGAGATGAAGATGGTGAGCGGCGCCGTGAGAACCGCGAGCAGATCCAAGGCCGGGCCGGCGGGCAGCAGCGGTGAGCCCGTGCAACGCGATGTGGTCCTGTCCTTCGTGGGGCCACAGGCCAAGGTGCAGAAGTCGGGCATGCTCCTCCCGCAGAACCTGTCGGAGCGGTCCTGGGAGCAGATCGGCACCAATCTGCGCGAGCTCGTGAACTCCTCGGCGTGGTGGCTCGCCGACTGGCTCATCTACGGGGAGGCCGCCTACGGGTGGCGGCGGTACAAGGAGGCCATCGAGCGGACCGGCCTCGACTACCAGACCCTGCGCAACTACGCCTGGGTGGCCCGCCGGTTCGAGCACCACCGCAGGCGGGACAGCCTCAGCTTCGCCCACCACGCCGAGGTCACCCGGCTGTCCCCGCCGGAGCAGGACTACTGGCTGCGCAAGGCCGAACAGCAGAAGTGGTCGCGCAACGAGCTCCGCAGGGCGGTGCGCGCCAGCCTGGCCGCGCAGAACGACACGGCCGAGATCCCCCCGGGCGGTGGCGCCGAGCAGCAGGACGTGCCCCAGCTCGCCAACTCGGCCGCCGCCGAGCGGCGCAAGCAGAAGGTCACCCGGCTCACCATCGAACTGTCCGCCGGTCAGCTGGATCTCTACTCGAAGGCCGCTGCCGCACACGGGATGCCCGTCGACAAATGGGTGGCCCAGGTCCTCGAAGCCGCCGATCAGCGGCCCCCTGAGCAGCGGACCGCCTGAGGGCTGTCCCGGGACAGCTCCCAGCGCCGCATCGCCCGAACGCCGTGCCGGCGGGCCTCCCCCTCCCGGGTGGGTGCGCCGACGGCCTGTCCGACCGGACACCACTCACATCGGAGCAGTTGATGATCCTTCAGGGAAAGCGGGTGGACCTGCCCACGACGCCCGTCGTCCACCGGCAGGTCGAGGCACACGCGCGGAACACGCCCGACGCCGTCGCCGTCTTCTACGCCGGCGAGCAGGTGACGTATGCGGAGCTGAACGCCAAGGCCAACCGGTTCGCACACCTGCTCCTGACGCGCGGGCACGGCCGGGGCGCGAAGGTGGGTGTCTGTCTCGACTACTCGGTCGACATGCTCGTCGCCATCCTCGGCACGCTGAAGGCCGGCGCGGCCTACGTACCCTTCGACCCGGCCTACCCCTCGGCGCGGCTCCAGCTGCTGTTGAGCCAGGTGCCCGGCCTCGCCCTCATCGTCGCCTCCCCGGCGACGGCCCCTCTGGTGGAGTCGGCGGACGTCGACATCATCGACCTGGCGCCGCTGGCCGAGCACCTCGCGGGCCTCCCGGCCACCGACCCCGGCGTCCCGGTCACCGGCGACGACGTGTGCTACGCGGTCTTCACGTCCGGCTCGACCGGTACGCCGAAGCTGACCGCGGTGCGGCACGAGGGCTGGTTCAACCTGATGAACTGGCTGAGCCTCGAATACGGCCTGCACATCGGGTCCCACAACCTGGTCGTCAGCGCGTTCGGTTTCGACCTCTCCCAGCGCGCCCTGATGACACCGCTGTTCTGCGGCGCCACCCAGTACCTGATGGCCACCCGGAACTTCGACGCCATGATGGCGTACCGGATGCTGACCGACCACGACATCCGCGTCGTGCACTGCGCCTCCAGCACGCTGTACCTGCTCGTGGACTGGGAGACCGCGCGGGGCCGGGACGCGCTCGCCCGGCTCGACTACGTGCTGTTCGGCGGAGAGGCGCTGAAGGCCGAGCGGCTCACCAACTGGGCGCGGCGCGAGGGCAATACGTGCACCCTGCTGCACCAGTACGGCGTCGCCGAGTGCACGGACGTCGCCACCTCCTACGATCTGGGCGACTACCGGCCGGGCGAGCACGAGATCGCACCGGTGGGCAGGCCGGCCTACAACACCGACATCCACCTCCTCGACGAGCACCTGAGCGAGGTCGGGCCGGGCGAGCAGGGCGAGATCTGCATCTCCGGCGCAGGCGTGGGCGCGGGCTATCTCAACGGCTCGGGCCCCGAGAACGCGAAGTTCACGACGCTCGTGGTCGACGGCGTCCCGCGCAGGCTGTACCGCACGGGTGACCGCGGCCAGGTGAACGAGGCAGGCGAACTCGTCGTCCTCGGCCGCATCGACGCGCAGGTGAAGGTGCGCGGCATGCGCATCGACCCCACCGACATCGAGCGCGCACTCGGCCGCCTGGCCGGGGTCCGGGAGGCTGCCGTGGTGGTCACCTACACCGACTCCGGGGAGGCCGAACTGACCGCGTTCGTCGTCCCCGCCGGCGCCGACCTCACCGAGGACGACCTGCGCACCCGGCTGCTGTGGACGCTGCCGCGGAACATGGTTCCGGCCCGGTTCGTGAACATCCTGCGCATTCCCCTGAGCCCGCACGGAAAAGTCGACCGCGCGGCGCTGGCCGACGCGTGCCGCAGCCGGCTCGCCGGCAGTAACTCAGCGGCGTAGTCGACGGACCTTGATGAAAACCGAAAGGGCTGTGATGATTTCCGATGAGGTTCGCGCCATCTGGTGCCGGGAACTCAAGCGCGACAACATATCGGTGGACGACGACTTCTTCGCGCTGGGCGGCCAGTCCGTGATTATGGTCGGGATTCAGGGTGCCTTCATGGAAGAGCTGGGCGTCGAGGTCCCGATGGATCAGATGTTCCTCAACCCGACGATAGCGACCATTTCCGCATACATCGAATCCCAGGGTGCGGTGGCCTCATAGTTCGGGCTGGTCAAGGGCGTGTCCTGTCTCGCCGGCGAGACAGGCCGGACGTATCCATTCCGCTGGACCGGGCGGTTAGCATCACATTCGAGTGGCAGCGGATATTTCGGTTCGCTGTACCGGGTGCGCTCCATCGGCAGAAATTTTCCGGCTGCGGCCGTTGGAATCCAAGAAGCCATCTGGCAAGAGAGGCGCCATGTACGACATCATTGTCATAGGTGCCCGTTGTGCGGGTTCGCCGACGGCCATGCTTTTCGCGCAGCAGGGATATCGGGTACTGCTCCTGGAGAAGGCGCGCTTTCCGCAGGACACGCTCTCGTCGCATTACATCCACACCCAGGGCGTGGCGCTGCTCAAGCGGTGGGGACTGCTCGACAGGCTCCGCGAGGCGGGCTGCCGGCCGATCGACCACCAGAGCTACCAGGCACCCGGCGTCCGCATCGACGGGTTCTCGCTGCCGATCGACGGCCAGCGGACCACGTACGCGCCCAGGCGGTACGTGCTCGACCCGATCCTCGCGGACGGCGCGGTGGCGGCCGGCGTGGAGTTCCGTGAGGGCTGCGCGGTCAACGACCTGCTGTGGGAGGGGGACCGGGTCGTCGGGGTTCGCTACACGACGCCCGGCGGCGCCGAGGCGACGGACCGGGCGCGCCTCGTGGTCGGCGCGGACGGCATGCGCTCGCTGGTGGCCCGCAAGGCCGGCGCGCCCTACGTCATCGAGCACCCCCGCATGACCTGCACCTACTACAGCTACTGGTCCGGGGTCCCCTCGCACTTCGAGCTGTACGAGCGGCCGGGGCGCTGGATCGGCGTCATCCCCACCAACGACGACCTCACGTTGCTCATGACGTACTTCCCGCAGGACGAGTTCGCCGGGGTCCGCAAGGACGTGGAGCCCTTCTACCTCGATTCCTTCCGCACCACGGCGCCCGAACTGTACGAGCGGATGCGGGCGGGCAAACGCGAGGAACAGCTCTACGGCACGGGCCACCAGGAGAACTTCTTCCGCAAGGCCTTCGGGCCCGGGTGGGCCCTGGTCGGTGACGCGGTGACGCACAAGGACTCCATCACCGCCCGTGGCATCACCGAGGCCTTCGTCCAGGCCGATTCGCTCACCGGCCACATCGGGCAGCAGCTGCACGACGACGCGGCGCTTCAGGACGCGCTGGAGAGCTACGAGGACGACCTGGACGGCGACACGCTCAGCCACTACCAGGGCGCGCTCAACGTGGCCGAACTCAAGCCCGAGGGACGCGTCGAGCTGCTGCGGAGACTGGTCGGTCACCAAGACCTGATCGACCGCTACTTCTCGACCCTGTCGGGCGCCTGCTCCATCGACGACTTCTACAACACCGAACTCTTGACGCTGCTTGATCAGAGCTGAGTGACACCTCGCCCACCTGGTGGTTCTGCCGATTTTGGAGAAACAATGATCCCGTTGTCGTTCGCGCAGCGTCGACTGTGGTTCGTGGACCGGTTCGAAGGTCCTTCGCCGACCTACAACGGCGCGCTGGGCCTACGGCTGACCGGTGACCTGACCGTGGGCGCGCTCGAGACGGCGCTCCGCGACGTCATCGGCCGGCACGAGGCCCTGCGCACGGTCATCGCAGAGGACGACGACGGTGTCCCGCACCAGCGGGTGCTGCCCATGGACCGGACGCCGTTCGGTCTGCGGGTCGTCGAGGTCGAGACGGAGGCCGAGCGGTCGGCGGCGGTCGACGAGGCGGCCACCGCGAACTTCGACCTGGCCGCCGACGTGCCGATCCGCGCCACCCTGGTGCGCAGCGGACCGCGCGAGCACTCCCTCGTCCTCGTCATGCACCACATCGCCGTGGACGGGGAGTCGTTCAGGCCGCTGTGCCGCGACCTCATCACCGCCTACGCGGCCCGCCAGGAGGGCAGGGCCCCGGCGTGGGAGCCGCTCCCGGTGCAGTACGCCGACTACTCGCTGTGGCAGCGGGACATGCTCGGTGACGAGTCCGACCCGAACAGCGTCTCGGCCACGCAGCTGGCGTACTGGCGGCGGACCCTGGCCGATCTGGCGCAGCCGCTGGCGCTGCCCACCGACCGCCCGCGCCCGAAGTCGATGAGCCAGCGCGGCGACATGGTCCCGTTCACCATCGACGCCGGCCTGCTGCGGTCCGTGGAGAAGCTTGCCGCGCAGGCGGACACCACGGTCTCGATGGTCATGCACTCCGCTCTCGCGGTCCTCCTGCACCACCTCGGCTGCGGTGACGACGTGCCCATCGGCGCGCCGATCGCGGGCCGCACCGACGAGGAGCTGCGCGAACTCGTCGGGTTCTTCGTCAACACCTGGGTACTGCGCGTCGACCTCTCCGGGAACCCGACCTTCCGCGAACTGCTCCAGCGGGTCCGGGAGCGGGCTCTTGCCGCGTACGACAACCAGGACATGCCGTTCGAGCGGCTGGTGGAGCTCCTGAACCCGGACCGGTCCACCGCGTACAACCCCCTCTTCCAGGTGATGCTCGCCTGGCAGCCGTCCATACCGGAGCTCGACTTTCCCGGCCTCGAGTCCCGCTCCGAGCGGCTCGAGACCGAGACGGCCAAGTTCGACCTGTTCTTCGACCTGATCCCGAACGCCTCGGGATCGGCGCAGTGCCGTCTCGAGTACCGCACCGACCTGTTCGACAGGGACACCGCCGCGGGCATCGCGAACCGCTTCGTACGCGTCCTGAGCCGGCTCGTCGCCGACTCGGAGCGCGTCATCGGCGGCATCGACGCGCTGGACGCGGCCGAGCGGGACCGGCTGCTCACCCGGTTCAACGACACCGCCGTGGCGGTGCCCGGGATGACGGTCCCGCAGCTCTTCGAAAGCCAGGTGGCCCGGACGCCGGACGCCCCGGCGATCGTGTGCGACGACCGGACGCTGACCTACCGGGAGCTGGACGAGCGCGCCAACGGCGTCGCCCGGGAGCTGGTGCGCCGGGGCGCGGGGCCCGAGGACCTGGTGGCCCTCGCGCTGCCGCGCACGGAGGACCTGGTGGCCGGGCTGCTCGGCATCCTCAAGTCCGGTGCCGGATACCTGCCGATGGACCCGCAGTACCTCGCCGGGCGGGCCGAGAGCGTGCTGTCCGAGGCGCGCCCGCGCTTCGTGGTCACCGACACCAGGACGTCGCAGGAGCTGCCGCCGAACGACATGGTGAGCATCGACCTCGACGACCGCGCGCAGTGGGACGCCCCCGTCGAGGCGTTGGACGACGCCGAACGGACTGCCCCGCTGAGCCCGGACAACCTGGCGTACGTGATGTACACCTCCGGCTCCACGGGCAGGCCCAAGGGCGCGTCGATCACCCATCGCAACCTCGTCAACGGGGTGCGGGAACTGGTGCGCGTCCTCGACACGCCGCCCGGGTGGAAGATGCTGGCCGGCACCTCGGTGAACTTCGACGTCTCCGTCTTCGAGCTGCTCACCGCCCTGACCACCGGCGGCACCGCCGAGCTGGTGCCCAACGCACTGGCGCTCGGCGAGCGCGACAGCTGGGACGGACACGTCATCAGCGGGGTCCCCTCGGTGCTCGGCGAACTGGTGGACCACCTGAATAAGGCGGAGAACGTCAGCACGGTCGTGTTCGCCGGCGATGTGCTGCCGGCCCGGCTGGTGCGGCAGGTGCGCGAGGCCCTGCCCGGTGTGCGGATCGTGAACTCCTACGGGCAGAGCGAGAGTTTCTACGCCACGACGTTCTCCCTCGCGGGCTCCCAGGAGTGGACGGACGGCGATATCGCCCCCATCGGCACCCCGCTGGGCAACATGCGCGCCTACGTGCTCGGCCCCGGCCTCGCCCCGGTGCCGCAGGACGTGATCGGTGAGCTGTACGTGGTCGGGACCTGCCTCGGCCGTGGCTACCACGGCCGCCCGGGGCTGACCTCCGAGCGTTACGTGGCGAACCCCTTCGGCCCCGCAGGCGAGCGGATGTACCGCACCGGCGACCTGGCCCGCTGGAACGCGGACGGTCAGCTGGAGTGCGTCGGCCGCGGCGACGGCCAGGTCAAGGTGCGGGGCTTCCGCATCGAGACGGCCGAGGTCGAGGCCGCGCTCACCGCCCTGCCCGGGATCAGCGAGGCCGTGGTCATCACCCGCGAGGTGCCCTCGGGCGGGCGGCGGCTCGTCGCGTACGTGGTGCACAGCGGCGGGGGAGGCGTCGGTGACGACGGCGCCGGCGGCATCGGCGACGTGGACGTGATGGCCGGTGCCTCGGCCGCCGATCTGCGCCGGCTCGTCGCGGCCCGGCTGCCCGACTACATGGTGCCCGCGGCCTTCGTGGCCCTCGGCCGGCTTCCGCTCGGACCGACCGGCAAGCTGGACCGCTCGGCGCTGCCGGAGCCGGAGTTCACCGTCGAGACGTACCGGGAGCCGCGCACCGAGGCCGAGACCATCATCACGGCGGCGTACGCGGACGTGCTCGGTGTGGAGCGGGTCGGCATCGACGACGACTTCTTCGCGGTGGGCGGTGACAGCCTGCGCTCCATCCAGGTGGTCGCGCGCACCCGCACCCGGGGCCTGGAACTCACCACCCGGGAGATCTTCGAGTGCCGCACGGCGGCCCGCCTCGCCGAGGTGGCCTCCACCCGCCAGGACAAGACGCCCGTGCTCGCCGAGGACGAGGGTGGCGGCGTCGGCCCGATGCCGCTGCAGCCGGTGGCGCGGCACGTCTTCGAGCACGGCGGCGGTACCGACCGGTTCGCCATGTCGATGGTCCTCGAACTGCCCACCGGCATCGACGCGGACGGCCTGGCCGCGACGCTGGACGCCGTGGTCGACCGGCACGACCTGCTGCGCGCCCGGCTGGTGCGCGGCGGCGAACTCTCCCTCGACGTGCGCCCGCAGGGCGCCGTACGGGCGGCCGACCTGATCCGCCGCGTGGAGTGCGACGGCCGGTGGGACGAGCCGTCCCTGCTGGAGACGGCGAAGACGGAGCTGGACGACGCGGTGAACCGGCTCGACCCGCAGGCCGGGACCATGGCGGACTTCGTCTGGTTCGCCGCGCCCTCGGGCGAGGGCCGGCTGCTCGTGGTGGTCCACCACCTGGCGGTGGACGGCGTCTCCTGGCGCATCCTCATGTCGGACTTCGCCGAGGCGTGGCAGCAGATCCGTTCCGGCAGGTCGCCCGAGCTGCCCGCGGTCGGCACATCGGCCCGCCGCTGGGCGGCGGCGCTGGAGGACGAGGCATTCTCGCCCGAGCGCGAATCGGAACTGGCGTACTGGCGGGACCTGCTCGAAGCGCCGAACCCCCCGCTGGGCACGCGGGCGTTCGACCCGGCGGTGGACGTGTGGTCCACGGTCGAGACCGTACGGGTGGAGCTGCCCGTCGAGGTCACCGAGGCGGTGCTGACCAAGCTGCCTGCCGCGTTCAGGGGCACCGCGAACGACGTGCTGCTCGCCGCGCTCGGCCTGGCCGTGAACCGGTGGCGTGGCACGGACGGTCCCACCCTGGTCCGGCTGGAGGGCCACGGCCGTGAGGAGGACCTGGCCCCCGGGGCCGATCTCTCCCGTACCGTCGGCTGGTTCACCAGCATGTACCCGGCCCGGGTCGACGTGCGGGGCGTGGACCTGGCCGACGTGCTGGCCGGCGGCCCCGCCGCCGGAAAGGCGGTCAAGCTGGTCAAGGAGCAGCTGCGCGGCGCCCCGGACAAGGGCATGGGATACGGACTGCTGCGCTATCTCAACCCGGAGACCGCCGAACAGCTGGAGCAGTACCCGGCGCCGCAGATCGGGTTCAACTACCTCGGCCGGATCTCCGACGCCGACGTCCCCGAGCACCTGCGCGCCAACGGGTGGGGACCGGCGTCCTGGTCCGCCGAGCTGATCGCGCTGCCCGACCCGGACCTGCCCGCGCTGTCCGCCCTGGAGGTCAACTCCGTGGTCACGGACACCGGCGACGGCCCCCGCCTTCAGACGGCCTTCATGTTCGCCTCCGGGCTGCTGTCCCACGAGCGGACCGCCGAACTGGCCGAACTGTGGGTGGAGGTGCTGCACGGCCTGGCCGCGCACGCCGCACAGCCGCACATCGGTGGCCTCACGCCCTCCGACGCCCCGCTGGTCTCGGTGCGACTGGACGAGATCGAGGCCTGGGAAGAGCGCTACGGCCGGCTGACCGAGGTGTGGCCGCAGGCCCCGGGACAGTCCGGGATCCAGTTCGAGGCCGCGCTCGCCGACGGCTCCTTCGACGTCTACCACATGCAGTTCGTGCTGCATCTGTCCGGGCACGTGGACCCGGAGCGCATGCGGTCGGCCGGGCAGGCGCTGCTCGACCGGTACCCGAACCTGCGCTCCGCGTTCCTCACCGGCGCCGGCGGCGATCCGGTGCAGGTCCTGGCGGAACACGTCACCCTGCCCTGGCGGCACCTCGATCTGACCGGCCGCGCCCCGGCCGGCCAGGACGCGGCGCTCGACCAGGCACTCGCCGAGGACCGGGCCGACCGGCTCGACCCCCTCCGGCCGCCGCTGCTGCGCCTGGCCCTGCTCACCTGCGGGCCGCAGCAGGCGAAGCTCGTCATCACCGCCCACCACACCCTGTTCGACGGCTGGTCGTCGCCGCTGGTGATCAGGGATCTGATCCGGCTGTACTCCGAGGCCGAGGGGCTCGGTCCGGTCCGCAGCTACGGCGACTACCTGGCCTGGCTGTCCACCCGGGACCGGAAGGCGTCGGCCGCCCGCTGGGCCGCCGAGCTGGACGGGTTCGACCAGCCGACCCTCGTCGCCCCGAACGCCCCCGCCGACCAGGAGACGGTGTCCGCCCTCGGGCGGGTCGAGGTGCCGCTGTCCATCGACAAGGGACGCGAACTCGCCAAGCGCGCCGCGGAACTCGGCGTCACGCTCAACACGCTCCTGCAGGGCGCGTGGGCGATCCTGCTCTCGAAGCTGACCGGACAGTCGGACGTGGTGTTCGGAGCCGCCGTCAACGGCCGGCCCGCCGAACTGCCCGGTGCGGAGGAAATGGTCGGCCTGTTCATCAACACCCTGCCGACCAGGGCGTTCTGCTCCTTCGACCAGAGCATCGCGAAGGTCATCACCGATCTGCAGAACCGGCAGACCTCGCTGCTCGACCACCACTACTACGGGCTCGCCGACATCCAGCGCGACGTCGGGCTGCCTGCCCTGTTCGACACGATCGTGGTGTTCGAGAACTACCCGATCGACCGGGCGGGCATCTTCGACGCGAACACGGCGGCGGGGTTCACGATCGACGCCATCCGGCCGTTCGCGGGCTCGCACTACCCGCTCACCCTCAACGCCTCCGACCCCTATCTGCGGACCTCCCTCGACTACCAGACCAACCTCTACGGCCGTGAAGAGGCCGAGCTGATCGCCGCCCGGCTCGTCCGGGTCCTCGATCAGGTGCTCGATGACCCGACGGTGCCGGTCGGCGCCGTCGAGGTGCTGTCGCAGGAGGAGCGGGACCGGCTGCTGAGGGGGATCAATGACACGGCGCATCCTGTGGCGGCAGATACTCTGCCGGGTTCGTTCGAGGCTCAGGTGGAGCGTGACCCCGGACTTGTGGCACTGATCGGTGAGCGGGAGACGCTGACCTACGGCGAATTCAACCGGCGGGCCAATCAGCTGGCGCACTGGCTGGTCGAACAGGGCGCGGGCCCGGAGCAGCTGGTCGCGGTGCGCATCCCGCGTTCCGTCGACCTGATGGTGGCCATCTACGCGGTCGTCAAGGCGGGCGCGGCCTATGTGCCGGTGGACACCGAACTGCCCGAGGACCGGGTCCGGCACGTGCTGGACACCGCCGCGCCCCTGCTGGTGCTCGACGGGACGCTTCCGGACGTGTCCGGGTACCCGGCCGGGAACCCGCAGCGGGTGCTGTCGCCGGACAACGCCGCGTACGTCATCTTCACCTCCGGCTCCACCGGCGGCCCCAAGGGCGTGCAGGTGTCCCACCGGTCGATCATGAACCGGCTGAAGTGGGGCCTGGCGCACTTCGACGTCACCCCCGAGGACCGGGTGCTGCTGAGCACATCGGCGAGCTTCGACGTGTCGGTGCCGGAGCTGTTCGCGCCGCTCCAGGTGGGCGCCGCCGTGGTGATCGCCCGTCCGGACGGGCGGCGGGATCCGGCCTATCTGGCCGAGCTGATCCAGCGGGAACGGGTCACCGGCGCGGACTTCGTGCCCTCCCTGCTGGACGCGTTCGTCACCGAGCCCTCGGCGAAGCGGTGCGACAGCCTGCGCTGGATAGAGGTCGCCGGTGAGGCGTTCCACGCGGCGCTGGCGAACAAGGTCGTCGATCTGCTGCCGGGCTGCGGGGTGCACAACCTCTACGGCCCCACCGAGGCGGCGGTCGAGGTCACGGCGTGGCAGCACGTGCCGGGGGCGGACCGGGTGCCGATCGGCGCACCGGTGTGGAACACCCAGGTGTACGTGCTGGACGCGGCGCTGCGCCCGGTCGCGCCGGGAGTGGCGGGCGAGCTGTACCTCGCCGGCGCCGGTCTCGCCCGGGGCTACCTCGGGCAGGGCGCACTGACCGCGGGCCGCTTCGTCGCCTGCCCCTTCGGACCGGACGGCGCGCGGATGTACCGCACCGGGGACCTGGTGCGCTGGAACAAGGACGGCCAGGTCGAGTACATCGGCCGCACCGACTTCCAGGTCAAGGTCCGCGGCTTCCGGATCGAGCTGGGCGAGGTGGAGGCGGCGCTGACCGCGTACCCGGACGTCGACACCGCGGTGGCCGTGGTGCGCGAGGACCGGGCCGGGGATCAGCGGCTGGTCGCGTACGTGCTGGCGGGCAACGGTGCCGCGGATCCGTCGGGCCTCGACATCGCGGCGCTGACGGACCTGGTCCGGGAGCGGCTGCCGGAGTACATGGTCCCCTCGGCGATCGTTCCGCTTGCCGCGTTCCCCACGACACCGAGCGGGAAGCTCGACCGCAACGCGCTCCCCGCACCCGAGCACACCGAAGTCGCGGCCGGACGAGGGCCGCGCAACCACAACGAGGAAGTCCTCTGCCGTCTGTTCGCCGAGCTGCTCGGGGTGGACGACGTCGGCATCGACGTCGACTTCTTCGACCACGGTGGGCACTCGCTGCTGGCCACCCGGCTGATCGGCCGCATCCGCAGCGAACTCGACGCCGATGTGAAGGTCACGGCGGTGTTCCGCAATCCGACCGTCGCTCAGCTGGCGGGGCAGATCGAGAAGCTGGCCACGTCGAAACGTCCCCGGCTCCGTCCGATGAACGTACAGGAGAACCGTCGATGATCCCGTTGTCATTCGCCCAGAGCCGGATGTGGATCCTTCACAAGCTCGAAGGCCCGTCAGCGACTTACAACGTCCCGATCGTGCTGCGCCTGGAAGGGGCCCTGGACACCGCGGCCCTGGCCGCGGCGGTGACGGACGTGACCGACCGGCACGAGAGCCTGCGCACCCTCGTCGTCGAGAACGCCGACGGCACCGCGGAGCAGCGGGTGCTGCCTGCGGAGGAGGCGGACTTCGCCTTCCGCGTGGTCGACGTCGCCGCGGACGCGGTGGCCGCCGCACAGCACGAGGCCGCCTGCGAGCCGTTCGACCTGGACACCGAGCTTCCCCTGCGGACGACCGTGCTGCGCATCACCCCGCAGGAGCACGTCCTGGTGTTCGTGTTCCACCACATCGCCGCGGACGGCTCCTCGGTGGCGCCGTTCGTCAGGGACCTGGTGTCGGCCTACACCGCCCGCCTCGACGGGAACGCGCCGGACTGGCAGCCGCTGCCGGTGCAGTACAAGGACTACACCCTGTGGCAGCGCCAGGTGCTGGGTGAGGAGGACGACCCGGAGAGCATCGTCTCCGCGCAACTGGCGTACTGGAAGAAGGAACTGGCCGAGATACCGCAGCCTCTGGAGCTGCCGCTGGACCGGCCGCGCCCGGCCTCGGCCAGCCACCGCGGCGGCGAGGTCGCCTTCCAGCTGTCACCCGAGTTGATGAGCCGGCTGAACAAGCTGGCCACCGACCGCGGCGCCACGGCGCCCATGGTGGCCCAGGCCGCGCTGACGGTGCTCCTGAACAAGCTGGGCGCGGGCGTGGACGTGCCGATCGGCAGTCCGATCGAGGGACGCGGGGACGAGCAGCTCGACGATCTCATCGGGTTCTTCGTCAACACCTGGGTGCTGCGCGCCGATCTGTCGGGGAACCCGTCCTTCGGTGACCTCCTGGAGCAGGTGCGGGACAAGGCCCTCACCGCGTACGACAACCAGGACGTGCCCTTCGAGCGGCTGGTGGAGCTGCTCAACCCGGACCGCACCACCGCGTACATGCCGCTGTTCCAGACCGCGCTGGGCTGGCAGTTCGTATGGGGCGAGATCGAGATGCCCGGCCTGCGGGTCACCCCGGTCCCGGCTGCCACCGGCACCGCGAAGTTCGACCTGCTCATCAACATCGTCCCGAACACGAACGGCGGTACGTACGGGCTCCTGGAGTACGCGACGGACCTGTTCGACCACTCCACGGCCGAGCGCATCATCGGCCGGTTCGTACGCATCCTGGAACAGGCGCTGGAGGACCCGACGCTGCCCGTCGGCGCCATCGACGTGCTCTCGGCGGACGAACGGGACTGGCTGCTGCGCGGCGCCAACGACACGGCGGCGCAGGTGTCCGAGCGGACCATCGACGCGATCTTCACCGAGCGGGCCGCCGCGACACCGGACGCCGTGGCCGTGGTGCGCGGCGACGTGACACTGACGTACCGCGAGGTGGACGAGCGGGCCAACCGGCTGGCCCGGGTGCTGACCGCGCGGGGCGTGGCGCCCGAGTCGGTGGTGGGGGTGGCCCTGTCCCGGTCACCGGAGTGGGTGGTGGCGATCCTCGCTGTGCTGAAGGCCGGCGGTGCCTACCTGCCGGTGGACCCCGCCTACCCGGCGGAGCGCGTGGCGTTCATGGTCGCCGACTCCGGGGCGCTCCTGGTGCTCGGGGACGCGGCTTCGGCGGAGCAGCTGCCGCAGCTCGCCGCGCCCGTGATCCGCCTGGACGACCCGGACGTGGCCACGGCGCTGGCCGCCGCCGGCCCGGGTCCCGTGACCGACGCCGACCGGCGCGGCCCGGTGAGGGTGGCCAACACGGCGTACGTCATTTACACCTCGGGTTCGACCGGCACACCCAAGGGGGTGGCGGTCAGCCACGCGGGCATGGCCAGCCTGGTCGCGACGGAGGCCGAGCGGCTTGCGGTGACGCCGGACAGCAGAGTGCTTCAGTTCGCCTCGCCGAGCTTCGACGCCTCGCTCTGGGAGTGGGGAATGTCCCTGCTCGCGGGAGCCGCGCTCGTGCTGGCCGGCCCGGACGAGCTGGCCGCGGGCCAACCGCTGGTCGAGACGATCGCCGCCCACGGGATCACCCACGCGACCCTGCCGCCGGCGGTGCTCGCGGCGCTGCCCACGGGCTCGCTGCCGAGCGTGCGGACGCTGGTGGTCGGCGGCTCGGCGTCCTCGCCGGACCTGGTGGCGCAGTGGTCCGCCGGGCGGCGCATGATCAACGGCTACGGCCCGACGGAGATCACCGTCTGCGCCGCCATGAGCTCGGCGATGGTGGGTGACGGCCGTACCCCGCCGATCGGCCGGCCGATCGCCAACACCCAGGTCTATGTGCTGGACACGGCGCTGCGCCCGGTCGCCCCCGGCGTCGCCGGTGAGCTGTACATCGCCGGTCCGGGCCTCGCCCGCGGCTACCTCGGGCAGAGCGGGCTGACCGCGAACCGGTTCGTCGCCAACCCCTTCGGCGCGCCGGGCACCCGGATGTACCGCTCCGGGGACCTCGTGCGCTGGAACAAGGACGGCGAGCTCGAGTATCTCGGGCGCACCGACTTCCAGGTCAAGATCCGGGGATTCCGGATCGAGCTGGGGGAGATCGAGCACGCGCTGACGACGCACGCCGGTGTGGCACAGGCGGCGGCCGTGGTGCGGGAGACCCCGCAGGGCGACAAGCAGCTCGTGGGTTACCTGGTCCCCAAGCCGTACGCCGCGGCCTCCGTGGCCGACGCGCAGGTGGACGAGTGGCGCGACCTCTACGACGACAGTTACGCCGACTCCAGCGACGGACAGCTGGGCGACGACTTCCAGGGCTGGAACTCCAGCTACACCGGCGAGCCGCTCCCGCTCGACGAGATGCGGGAGTGGCAGGACGCGGCGGTGGCCCAGGTGCTGCGGTTCGCGCCGAAGCGGCTGCTGGAGATCGGCGTGGGTTCCGGTCTGCTCCTCGCGAAGATCGTCGACGGGGTGGAGGAGTACTGGGGCACCGACATCTCGGGCACGGTGGTGGAGCGGGTCCGCGTGCAGGCCGAACAGGCCGGCTACGGCGACCGGGTCCGGGTGAGCGCCCAGTCCGCCGACGACATCACCGGACTGCCTCGCGGCCGGTTCGACACCATCGTCCTCAACTCGGTGGTGCAGTACTTCCCGAACGTCGACTACCTGGACGAGGTGCTGCGCCAGGTGGTGGAGCTCCTCGCACCCGGCGGCCGCATCATCGTCGGTGACGTCCGCAGCGCCGCGACCCGCAGCTTCATGCAGACCGCCATGCAGCGTGCCGCCCACCCGCACGCCTCGTACGAGGAGCTGCGGACGCTGGTGCAGCGCGAGCTGCTCGCCGAGCGGGAACTGACCATCGCCCCGGAGTGGTTCACCCAGTGGGCGGCGGGCGCGCCCGTCGACGTCGACATCCGGCTGAAGCCCGGACAGGCGCACAACGAGCTGACCCGGCACCGCTACGAGGTGATCCTGCACAGCCGCCCGGCCGACGTGCTCGACGTGAGCGACGTGCCGTCGGTGCCGTGGGGCGGGCACGTCCACGACCTGGCCGACCTCGGCCGCCTCGCGGACCGGGCCGACGGCCCGGTCCGGGTCACCGGGATCCCCAACGCGCGTCTGGTCGAGGAAGCCGCCCTGACGGCGGCGACCGGTCTGCTGCACCTGGTCTCCCGGCCCGGTGCGCCCCTCGATCCCCAGGAACTGCTCCAGTGGGCCCGCTCGAAGGGCCGCGACGCGGTTCTCACCTGGTCGGGAGAGGACACGCGCTGCTTCGACGCGGTGCTGCTGCCCGGGCAGCGCAACGTCTCGGGCGCGTTCGTGCCCGGCCCCGCGACCGGCCGGTCCCTGGCGAACGACCCCGCGCTGGCCCGGTCGATCGGCCCGCTGCTCCTCGAACTGCCCGACTACCTGCGCGAGCGGCTGCCGGACTACATGGTCCCGCCCGCGTTCGTGCCGCTCTCGGAGCTGCCGCTGACCCCGAACGGGAAGCTGAACCACCGGGCGCTGCCCGCCCCGGACTACGGCCAGGCATCGACCGGCCGGGCACCGCGCAACGAGGTGGAGGAGACCCTCAGCGGGCTCTTCGCCGAAGTGCTCGGCGTGCCCAGCGTCGGCATCGACAGCGACTTCTTCGCCAGCGGCGGGGACAGCATCCGCTCCATCCAGATCGTCGCGCGGGCCAGGTCGCGGGGCATCGAGGTCAGTACGCGGGAGATCTTCGAACTCCGCACGGTCGCCCGGCTCGCGGAGCTGGTCGAAGGACGCGGGGACGAGCGCGTCACCCTGGCCGAGCTGCCGGGCGGCGGCACGGGTTGGGCCCCGCTGATGCCGACGGCGAAGCACGTGCTCGGGCTCGGCGGCGGCCTCGGCCGGCTCTCCATGTCCATGATGCTGACGCTGCCCGAGGACATCGACCGCGCGGGCCTGGTGGCCACGGTGCAGGCCGTCCTGGACCGGCACGACGTGCTGCGTTCCCGGCTGGACCGGACGCGGCAGGGCCTGTCGGTCGAGCCGGCCGGCAGTGTGGACGCCGGGACGCTGCTGCGGCAGGTCCGTTACGGCGACGCCGACGCGCACGCCGAACTGGACGCGGCCGCGGACCGGCTCGACCCGGACGCGGGCGTCATGGCGCAGTTCGTGTGGTTCACCTCCGACACGGAGGCGGACCGCCTGCTGGTGGTGCTGCACCACCTGGTCGTCGACGGGGTGTCATGGCGGCTCCTCGTACCGGAATTCGCCTCGGCCTGGCAGCAGGTCCAGGGCGGCCGTGCCGCACAACCCGCGACACCGGGCACCTCGCTGCGCCGGTGGGCGCACGCCCTGGCCGACGAGGCGGTCCGTCCCGAGCGGGTGGCGGAGCTGCCCGTGTGGCAGCGGATCCTGCACGACGACGAGCCGGTGCTCGGAGCACGCGAACTGGACCCGGCACTCGATGTCGCCGCCACCGTGGACACCGTGCGCGTCCAGGTACCGGCGGATGTCACCGAAGCCGTCCTGACCCAGGTGCCCGCGGTGTTCCGGGGCGGGGTCGACGACGGTCTGCTGGCCGCACTGGCTCTGGCGCTGGCCCACTGGCGCCGGACGCGGGGTGTGCCCGCCTCCTCGGCGCTGGTCCGCCTGGAAGGGCACGGCCGGGAAGAAGAGGCGGTGCCCGGCGCGGACCTGTCCCGCACGGTCGGCTGGTTCACCGCGATGTACCCGGTACGCCTCGACACGGCCGGCATCGACGTGGCGGACGCCTTCGCGGGCGGTCCGGCCATCGGCCGGGCGATCAAGGCGGTCAAGGAGCAGCTGCGGGCGGTTCCGGGCGACGGCATCGGCTTCGGCCTGCTGCGCCATCTCAACCCGGAGACGGCCGCCGCGCTGAGCACCGAACGGGAACCGCAGATCGGGTTCAACTACCTCGGCCGGACCTCCGGCGGGGCCGTCCCCGAGGACCTGCGGGGCCAGGGCTGGGTGCCGGACGGCACGCTGCCCGACCTGATCGCCGCGCCGGACGCGGACATGCCGGTGATGTCGGCGCTGGAGATCAACGCCGTGGCCACCAGCACCGCCGACGGCGAGGAGCTGACCGCCTACTTCGGCTTCCCCACCGGTCTGCTCTCCCGGGACGAGGTGAACGAACTGGCCGGACTGTGGGTCCAGGCGCTCACCGCCCTGGCCCGGTTCGCCGCGACCCCCGAGGCCGGCGGACTGACCCCGTCGGACACGCGGCTGGTCGCCGTGAGCCAGCAGGAGATCGACACCTGGGAGGCCCGGTTCGGCCACCTCGCCGAGGTGTGGCCGGTGACCTCGGCGCAGTCCGGGATCATCTTCCACTCGATGCTGGCGGGATCCTCGTTCGACGCCTACCACGTGCAGTTGGTCTTCCACCTCTCCGGCGAGGTCGACCCGGAGCGCATGCGCCGGGCCGGACAGGCGCTGCTGGAGCGCCACGCCGGCCTCCGGGCGGCGTTCGTCAACCAGGCCGACGGCGATCTCGTCCAGGTGATCCCGGCGGCGGCGGCGACCCTGCCGTGGCAGCACCTCGACCTGAGCGGGCATGCCGAGGCGGAGAGCACCGAGTCGTTCGAGCGCTTCCTCGCCGAGGACCGGGACGCCCACTTCGACGTGGACACCCCGCCGCTGATCCGGCTGGCCCTGGTCACCCTGGAGCCCGGCCGGTTCGAACTCGTGCTGACCGTCCACCACGCGCTGGCCGACGGCTGGTCCGCGCCCCTGCTGCTCCAGGACCTGCTGCAGCTCTACGGCTCCCACGGCGACGCGAGCGGTCTGCCGGCCACGCGCAGCTACGGGGAGTTCCTGGCCTGGTACACGAGGCAGGACCGCGACGAGGCGGCCCGCGCCTGGGCCGCCGAGCTGGAAGGGGTCGACGAGCCCACCCTGCTCGTGCCGGGGGCCACGATCGAGGACGGCCTCGACCAGATCGAGATCGGCCTCCCGCTCGACGTGTCCGAGGCACTCAACCGGCGCGCCTTGGAACTCGGCATCACCATCAACACCGTCATCCAGGGCGCCTGGGCCCTGCTGCTCGGCCAGCTCACCGGCCGCCAGGACGTGGTGTTCGGCGCGACCGTCTCCGGGCGCCCGGCCGCGGTGACCGGCGTCGAGTCGATGGTCGGCATGTTCATCAACACCCTTCCCGTACGCGTCGCACACCAGCCCGGCAACACCCTCACCGAGCTGCTCACTCGGCTCCAGGGCCGGCAGGCCGCCCTGCTGGAGCACCACCACTACAGCCTGACCGAGATCCAGCAGGCCGTCGGTGTGCAGACCCTCTTCGACTCGCTGGTCGTCTTCGAGTCGTACCCGGTCGACGAGGAGGGCATCGGGGCCGCCACCGAGGCCGCGGACGGCATCGTCATCGGCGGCATGCGCACGTCCAACGGCACGCACTACCCGCTGGCCCTGATGGCGGCGGTCGAGAAGAACCTCCAGTTCCTCCTCCAGTTCACGCCCAGCGCCTTCGACCGGGACACGGTCGCGGAGTACGGGGCCCGCTTCGTACGCATCCTGGAGCAGCTGGCGGCCGACCCCGGGCAGCGGACCGCGCGGCTCGACGTCCTGGAGCCGGCCGAGCGTGACCGCCTCCTGGTCGAGTTCAACGACACGGCCGTCCCGACCCCGGACATCACCATCACCGGGCTCGTCGAGGCACGGGCGGCGGAGCACCCGGACGAGGTCGCCGTGGTCGCCGGGGCCGAATCGCTCACCTACCGCGAGGTGGACGCACGGGCCGACAGCCTGGCGCGCGAACTGGCCGGCCGTGGCGTGGGCCCGGAGTCGGTGGTCGCGGTCTCGCTGCCGCGCTCGGCGGACCTGGTGGTCGCCCTGCTCGCGGTCCTGAAGGCGGGCGGCGCGTATCTGCCCGTCGACCCCAAGTACCCCAGCCACCGTCTGGCGGCCATCTTCGACGAGGCGCGCCCGCGCCTGGTCCTGACGGACTCCACGACGGTCGCGGTGCTGCCGGAGCACGATGCCCCGGACGTCCTCCTCGACACGCTCGACCTGTCCGGCGACGCACCACGCGCCGAACGTCCGCTCCATGCACAGCAGTTGGCGTACGTGATGTACACCTCCGGCTCCACCGGCAAGCCCAAGGGCGTCGCCATCACCCACGAAACCGTGGTCAACGGCGTGCTGCGGCTGGCCCCCCTCGTGGGCCTGGAGCCCGGCAAGCGGCTCCTCGCGGGCACCTCGGTCAACTTCGACGTCTCGGTGTTCGAGATCTTCACGACCCTCGCCACCGGCGGTGTCGTCGAAGTGGTCCAGGACGTCCTGGCCCTGAGCGGCCCGAAGGGCTGGAGCGGGAGCGTCATCTCCACCGTGCCGTCCGCCTTCGCCGAACTCGTCGACGACATCCGCGAGCGCACCAGCGTGGAGACCGTCGTCTTCGCCGGTGAGGCCCTGCCCACCTCGCTCGTCGACAGGACGCGCGCCGCCTTCCCGGGCGTACGGATCGTCAACGCCTACGGGCAGAGCGAGTCGTTCTACGCCACCGCCTTCACCGTCGACGGCGACACGGCTCTGCCGACAGGCAGCGCGCCCGTCGGCACCCCGCTCGGCAACATGCGCGCCTACGTCCTCGGCCCCGGCCTGACGCCGGTACCGCCGGGCGCGGTCGGTGAGCTGTACGTCGGCGGCAACGTGGGCCGCGGCTACCACGGCCGCGCGGAACTGACCGCCGAGCGCTTCGTCGCCGACCCGTTCGGCCCGCCCGGTGTGCGCATGTACCGCACCGGTGACCTGGTCCGTATCAACGGCGATGACCAGCTGGAGTACGTGGCACGCGGGGACGCGCAGGTGAAGGTGCGCGGCTTCCGGATCGAGCCGGCCGAGATCGAGGCCGCGCTCACCGCGCACCCCGGCGTCGCGCAGGCCGCCGTCATCGCCCGCGAGGGGCGCGGCAGCGGCGCGGGCAAGCGGCTGGTCGCCTATGTCGCACCCGTCGTCACCGGCGGGGACCCGACGGCCGACGGCCCCCGCGGCCCGGAGAGCAAGGAGCTGCACGCCTTCGTGGCGGAGCGGCTGCCGGACTTCATGGTGCCGTCCGCCTTCGTGGTCCTCGACCGGCTGCCGCTCGCCCCGAACGGCAAGCTGGACAGGGCCGCGCTGCCCGAACCGGAGTACACCGGAGCCACCTACCGGGCGCCACGCACCGCGCGCGAGGAGGCCCTGGCCGCGCTGTTCGCCGAGGTGCTCGGCGTGGACCGGGTCGGCATCGACGACGGCTTCTTCGAGCTCGGCGGGCACTCCCTGCTCGCCACCCGGCTGATCGGCCGTGCCCGGACCGTGCTGGGGATCGAGGTTCCCGTCCGCAAGATATTCGACCTGCCGACAGTGGCCGCGCTCGCCTCATGGTCGGAGGAATCGGCCGCCCCCCGTCGCCCCGGCCTGCGCAAGATGTTCGTAGAGGAGTAGAAGCAATGATTCCGCTGTCATACGCACAACGCCGTATGTGGATCCTCCACCAGATGGAGGGCGGGTCGGAGAACTGGAACATGCCGGCCGCCTTCCGCCTGACCGGCGCCCTGGACCGGGGCGCCCTGGTCGCGGCGATCCGTGACGTGGTCGACCGGCACGAGATCCTGCGCACCGTCTACGGCACGAACGACGACGGTGAACTGTTCCAGCGGATCCTCCCCACGGCCGAGGCCGCCCCGGAGGTGCCGGTCGTCGAGGTGGCGCCCGAGGACGTCTCCCGCGTGGTCGGCGAGGCCATGGTGTACCGGTTCGACCTGACGGCCGAAGCCCCGCTGCAGGTACGCCTGTTCCGCATCTCGCCACAGGAACACGTCCTGGTCCTGGTCATCCACCACATCGCCACGGACGGCAGCTCCGGCGCACCACTGGTACGGGACCTGGCCGCGGCCTACACCGCACGTCTGGACGGCCGGGCGCCGGGGTGGGAGCCGCTGCCGGTCCAGTACAAGGACTACACGATGTGGCAGCGCGAGCTGCTGGGGGAGCTGACGGACCCGGACAGTCTCGCCGCGAAGCAGGTCGCGTACTGGCGCAAGGAACTGGCCGGGGTGCCACAGCCGCTGAACCTGCCGCTGGACCGCCCGAGGCCCGTCCAGGCCAGCGGGCGCGGCGCCACCGTCGGCTTCACGGTCGAGCCGGAGGTGTCGGCAGGGCTGCAGAAGCTGTCCGACGAGCGCGGGGCGACCCTGTCGATGGTTCTGCATGCCGCGCTCGCCGTGCTGCTGCGCAAGCTCGGCGGCGGGGACGACGTGACGATCGGCAGCTCGATCGCCGGACGGACCGACGAGGCCCTCGCCGATCTGGTCGGGTTCTTCGTCAACACCCAGGTGCTGCGGGCGGACCTCTCCGGCGACCCGTCGTTCACCGGCCTGCTCGCCCAGGTGCGGGACAAGTCGCTGGCGGCCTACGAGCACCAGGACGTGCCGTTCGACACGCTGGTCGAGGCGGTCAACCCCGAACGCTCCGCCGCGTACCAGCCGCTGTTCCAGGTGATGCTCGGCCTGCAGAACTACGCACGGCCCGAACTCGAACTCGCCGGACTCACCCTGGAGGTCGAGCAGACCATCCCGTCGATCTCCAAGGTCGACCTGTTCTTCAACCTGGCCACGGACGAATCGGGGGTGCTGCGGGGCGACCTGTCGTACGCGACCGACGTGTTCGACCGGGAGACGGCCGAGGTGATCGCCACCCGGTTCGGGCGCGTCCTGGAGCAGCTGGTCGGCGATCCCGGCATGAGCGTCGGGGACGTAGACGTGCTGGGCGTGGCCGAGCGCCATCACCTCCTGACGGAGGTGAACGACACTGCCGAGCCGACCCTGGAGCTGGTGGAGGCGGTACGCCGGCAGGTCCGGGCGACACCGCAGGCGCTCGCCGTCATCGGCGAGGAGGAGTCGCTCACCTACCAGCAGCTGGAAGCGCGCTCCAACCAGCTGGCGCACTGGCTGACCGGCCAGGGGGTGCGGGCGGAGTCCCGGGTCGCGGTGTGCCTGCCCCGGACCGTGAACCTGGTGGTGGCGCTGCTCGCGGTGCTCAAGGCCGGCGGAGCCTATGTCCCCGTCGATCCGGACCACCCGCGGTCCCGGATCGACTACATCTTCGAGCACGCGGACCCGCTGCTGGTGCTCGACGCCGAGGCGCTGGCAGGCGTGGACTGGCCGGCCCTTGCGGACACGGCTCCGGACGTCGTCGTCCGGCCCGAGAACGCCCAGTACGTGATCTACACCTCGGGGTCGACGGGGAAGCCGAAGGGCGTCGCGATTCCGCGCGGCGCGGTGGCGAACTACCTGGCCACCAACCAGCGGCGGTTCCCGCTGTCGCCCGGGGACCGGATGCTGTTCAGCACCACCGTGGCGTTCGACATGGCGAACACCGAGCTGTACCAGCCGTTCATCTCCGGCGCGACCATGGTGATGGCCGGCAAGGACGTCGTCACCGACCCGGCGGCCGTGCTGAAGCTGATACGCCGTCACCGGGTCACCGCGGTGCAGGCCACGCCGGCCTTCTGGCAGATGCTGCTGATGCACGACCCGGAAGCGGCGAAGGACCTGCGGATCATCATCGGCGCGGAAGCCGTGCCGGTACGCCTGGCCGAGACACTGGCACGGCAGGCCGCCGAGGTGTTCAACATGTACGGCCCCACCGAGACGGTGACGTGGTGCACCGAGGCACGCGTGAAGGTGGGGGAGGGCGTCCCGATCGGCAGGCCGGTCGGGAACACCCAGGTGTACGTGCTCGACCCACGGCTGCGTCCGGTCCCGCGCGGTGTGCCGGGCGAGCTGTACATCGCCGGCGCCGGAATGGCCCGTGGCTACCAGGGCCGGCCGGACCTGACCGCGGAGCGGTTCGTGCCGTGCCCCTTCGGCCCGGACGGCGCGCGGATGTACCGCACCGGGGACCTGGTGCGCTGGGACCGAAACGGTCAGCTGGAGTACATCGAGCGCACCGACTTCCAGGTGAAGATCCGGGGCTACCGGATCGAGCTGGGCGAGATCGAACACGCTCTGACCGGGCACCCCGGGGTGGCGCAGGCGGCGGCCGTGGTGCGGGAGAACCAGGACGGCGACAAGCGCATCGTGGGCTATGTGATGCCCGAGCCCGCTGTCGCGGAGGCCGCCGGCGGTGTCCAGGCGCTGGTCGACGAACTGCCCGCGTTCCTGCGGGGGCGGCTGCCCGACTACATGGTTCCCGCCACGCTGATCCCGCTCTCGGAGATCCCGCTGACCCCGAACGGGAAGCTCGACCGCATGGCACTGCCCGCCGAGGAAACCGGCACGGACACCGAGGTCAGCCGGGGGCCGCGCAACGCCCATGAGGAGAAGGTGTGTTCCTTCTTCAGCGAGCTGCTGGGCGTGGAGCGGGTCGGCGTCGACGACGACTTCTTCGCACTCGGCGGACACTCGCTGCTGGCGACCCGGCTCAGCGCCCGAATCCGCGACGAGTTCGGCATCGAGGTGCCGCTCAGGACGATCATCAAATTCCCCACGGCGGGCGAGCTGGCGTCGGTACTGCTCGTCGCCACCCCCGGGGACTCCTCCGACTCCCTGGAGGTCGTGCTCCCGCTGAACACCGATCCCGGTACGGGCAAGCCGCCGCTGTGGTTCTTCCACGGCGGAGGCGGCCTCGGCTGGACGTACTTCAGCTTCGCCGCGTACGTACCGGACTATCCCGCCTACGCCCTGCAGGCCCGTGGCTCCGACGGCGTGGACAAGATGGCGGACTCGGTGGAGGAGATGGTCGAGGACTACGTCACCGAGATGCTGAAGATCCAGCCGGAGGGGCCGTTCCACCTGATCGGCTGGTCCTACGGCGGCACGGTCGTCCAGGCCGTCGCCGAGGCGCTCCACCGGCGCGGGCACGAGATCGCCTTCGTGGCCATTCTGGACTCCCAGCCGGGCGGGCACGGCTTCACGGAGATCCACGCAGGCAAGACGCTGACGGACTACCGGGTGGAACTGGAGGAGTTCTTCGGCCAGTACATCGGCACCGACAACCGGCAGGACTTCCTGGACTCCATGGCGAGGGTCCTCGCCAACAACACGAGCCGCATGATGGATTTCGAATCGCCGGTCTACCCCGGCGATGTCATCTTCTTCAGCGCGACGCTCCAGGACCAGTCGTACGCGCACCTGTGGAAGCCGTACGTCCTCGGTTCCATCGAGGTGCACGAGGTGCGCGCCACACACCACGAGATGAACATGCCCTCGGCCGTGGCCGAGGTCATGGCGGTCATCAACCGCAAGCTGGCGGAGCTGCCGGCGTGATCGGACGGCGGTCTGCCGGAACCGGTTCGACGAACCATCGTATGGATGATTGGGGTTGGTCGGGGTGACAGAACCCGGCATGTCTGCAAAGCACAAGGACCAGGCGACGCTGCTGTGCGTGCCGTTCGCGGGAGCGGGTCCTTCGTTCTTCCACCCGTGGCGGCAGCTGGCGGGCGACCGCTGGCGCGTGACCTCGCTCGAACTGCCCGGAAAGGAGCGGCGGATCCTGGAGGACCCGTACCGGAACGTCATCGAGGCGGCCAAGGGCTCGATCGACGACGTCGTCGCGGACCTCGGCGAAGGGGCCCGGACTGTGCTGTTCGGGCACAGTCTGGGTGCGGTGCTCGCCTACGAGCTGGCGCACCTGCTGAGCGCGCGCGGCGTACACGTCGAGCGGCTGGTCGTCAGCGGCTCGCCGGGGCCCTGGACGCAGCGCGAGCGGCGGGCGGCGGGCCTCCCCGACGAGGAGTTCCTCGCCCGCGTCGAGGAGTTCGCGGGGTTCAGGCACGAGGCCCTGGACCACCCGGAGATGCGGGAACTGGTCCTCCCCGTGCTGCAGGCCGACTGCGAGATGCACGAGAGCTACGTCCCGAGCACCGACGAACCGCTGTCGGTGCCGATCTGCTCGCTGCGCGGCGACTCCGACGGCCTGGTCACCGCGGAGGAGGCCCGCCAGTGGCGGGACGCGACCACGTCGGGTGAGTTCAGCTATGTGGAGTTCCCCGGCGACCACATGTACCTGGTCGACCTCGGTGCGCAGGTGCTGGACGTGATCGAGCGGGAATCCAGCGGCGGTCGCTAGCTTGGGCGGGCGGTGGACGTGTGCACCGAGGCCGGCGCGCATGTCCACCGGATACCCGGCGCCGCCGCGGCCCCGCCACGACGCAGGGCATGCGTGTTCCGCCGCCGGGACACGCATGCGCTCTCCGTCACGGGCCCACGCGAACGACCGCGGGCAGCGGAGCGCCGGGACACCGCCGATACCGAGAGCCACCGCTTCGCTCGCCGCCCACGCAGCGTCCTTCCCGCGAAGGCACCCCGAGTCCGCAGAAGAAACGGAGACACATCATGTCGATCGGTGCGCAGGCCGTGGCCGTCGTCGAGCAGCCGTCGCCGCTGACCCATGAAGGAGTGGACGACGCCCGGCGGCGCATCGCCGGCCGCGTGACGCAGACGCCCGTCGTACACAGCGAGGAACTGGACCGGGTGGCCGGTGCCCGGCTGTGGCTGAAGGCGGAGAACCTCCAGCGCGGCGGCTCCTTCAAGATGCGCGGCGCGCTGCTGGCCGTGGAGCGGCTGGCGGGAGCCGGCAGCATCGGCGTGGTCGCGCAGTCCACCGGCAACCACGCCATAGCCGTGGCTCTCGCCGCAGTTCAGTACGGGCTTCCGGCGGTGCTGGTGCTGCCCGTCGACGCCGCCCCGGCCAAGGTGCGGCGCATCAGGGACATCGGCGCCCAGGTGCTCCAGGCGGGAACCACCCTGGCCGAGCGGATCGCGGTCGTCGAGGAACTCAAACACACCCGCGGCCTGGACGAGATCGACCCCTACCAGAACCCGGACGTGGTGGCCGGTCAGGCCACCGCCACCGCCGACCTGCTGCACCAGGTGAGCGCGGCCGCCGGCCGCCTGGACGCGGTGGTGGTGCCCGTGGGCGGCGGCAGCGCGGTGGCCGGCGCCTGCCTGGCCACCGCCGGCCAGAACATCGACGTGTACGGCGCCGAGCCCAGCGCCGTCCCCGCCCTGACCGCGGCCCTGCGAGCCGGGGGGCCGGTCACCGTCGACGTCCGGCCCACCATCGCCGACGGGCTGCGCCCCGACCGCATCGGCCAACTCCCCTACGACCTGGTCCATGACACCGTCGCCGGCGTCTTCACGATCGAGGAGAGCGCCATCGCCGAAGCGCTGCGCCTGATCCTCGTGCACGCCCGGCTGGTCATCGAGCCCGCCGCCGCAACCGCTGTGGCCGGCGCCCTGCGCCTTGCCGCCGAGGGCGGTGCCCGGGACATCGGGGTGCTGGTCTCGGGCGGCAACGTCGACACCGGCCTCGTGGCATCCCTCCTGGGGGACCGGGCCTCCTGAATCCGACTGAATCCGCTTTACCGCTGCCGAACCATTTCCCTGTCCCGCCGGCGGGACAGTCCGGCCGGCGGGCGAAATGGGCTTGCGCATCTCCCCGTCCGTCGCAGCTGACGACGGATCACATCGACCGTGCATCCTACGGGCGGTCCGGGCAGGGCGACAGGGCCCGGCCCGTGGTCCGGAAATCGAAAGTTTTTGGTTGAACGGTTTCGGGCGGAGCGGCATGCTCGTCAATACGCCTGAAAACCAGCCGACATGCTGCACGAAAGGCACTCGTGATCACACACATTGTTCTTTTCAAGCTCAAGGACGGCATCGAGCGCTCCGCGCCTTCCGTGGTCGAGGCCGTGGAGTTCGCCAGGGGGGTCGGCAGCAACGTTCCGGAACTCGTTGACTGGCGTGTGGGCTGGAACACCGTTGACCGGGACATCTCCTACGACTTCGTCGCGCTCGGGGTGCTGCCGGATCTCGCCGCACTGGAGAAGTATCAGGCGAACGAGTACCACCAGGAGTCCGCGCGGAAATGGCGGGCGATATCCGACTGGGTCGTCGCCGACCTGGAAGACCTCTGAAGGAGGATGGGTGTTCACGCAATACGACCCGGAATCCGCTGCGCTCACGGACGAGCTGCGCGGTCTGTTCGACGAGTTCGGTGCGGGGAAGTGGTCGGCCGAAGACCTGGAAAGGCATCAGACCGACAAGCTGCGCGAAGTGCTCGCCTATGTCCGCGCCAATTCTCCGTTCTACCGGGAGAAGCTGAGCGGGATATCTGACGAGGTCATTTCGGGGCTGCGGATCGAAGATATCCGGAACCTCCCCTTCACCACCAAAGCGGATCTGCAGGAGGCCCAGTTCGACCTGCTCTCGCTCCCCGTCTCCGCGGCCTGGACCTTCTACGAGACCACCGGCACCACCGGAAGGCCCACCCCGTGTCCCCGCACCAACGGGGACACCATCCACAACAACTCGGTGCTCACCGCCTACTACCGGGACATCCTCGCGCCGCACGGTGACGGCCAGGTCATCGGCATCTCCGGCCCCACCGAACTGCACGCCACCGGGGACACGTTCGGGGACGTGTGCCGCAACCTGGGTCACGCCGTCGCCAAGATGTGGCCGCACTCGCCGGTGATCGGATTCGACCGCGCCCTGGAGGTCATGCGGCTGCTGCCGGTGACCGGGCTCTTCTGCACCCCGGGCATGGCCCTGCGGCTGGCCCAGAAGGCGGTCGAGGCGGGCCTCGACCCCCGGCGCGACTTCTCCCTCAACGTGCTCATGCTCACCGGCGAGCTGCTGTCACCCAGCCTGCGGGACAACATCGGCGAGCTCTGGGGGGCCGAGGCGCACAACTGCCTCTACGCGTCGCAGGAGGCCTCCGTCCTCGCGGCGGCCACCGCCGACGGAACGCTGCGCATCGCACCGCTGATCAACCTCTACGAGGTGATCGACCCCGTCACCGGTGAGGCGGTGGCGCCAGGACCCGACGGGGTGCGCTACGGCGAACTCGTCATCACGAACCTCTACACCGGCGCGAAGCCCCTCGTCCGCTACCGCACCGGGGACATGGTGCGGATGACCGAGGCCGGGCTCGGCGCCGCCGTGCCGGCGCACTCCGTCGAGCCCGTCGGACGCGTCCGCGACCGGCTCCGCCTCAACGGGCACCTCGTCAACGGCTACGACCTCGAGAACCTGCTGCTGCGCCACTTCCGTGGCTACCTCGACTACCGGATCACCGTTTCCCACGACGACGCGGGTGCCGACCTGCTGTCGCTGACCCTGAACACCGACCCGGACCGGGACCTGGGCGACGACATCGAACGGGCCGTGGCGAGCTGCCGCGAGGAACTGGACACCGCGCTGAGCGTGGACTTCGGCGACCCAGGACCCATCACCAGCACAGGAGCCATGGTCAGCTGGAAGGCCGCCCGCGTGGTGGACCTCCGCGCCCAGGGCGCCGACGCCTCGGCCGAGTCCCACTCGGCCGAGCGGATCGCCGGGACGAGGGCATGACGGCCGGCCCGTCCCTGGCCGACTCCGCCCCCCGGCAGCGGCCGACGCAGCTCGGACTCGGGGCATGGGCGTACGACCGCGGAGAGTTCGTCCCGGCGACCGCCCCCCGGCTGCCGCTCTCCACCCAGGGCCTGCATTACGGGACCGCGGTCTTCGAAGGAATCCGCGCCTACCCCTCGGACAGCGGGCTGCGGCTGTTCCGGGCGCGCGAGCACTACGAACGCCTGCTGCGCGGGTGCCGGATCCTGCGCATCACCGGTATCCCCCCGACGGTCCAGGAGCTCATCGACATCACGGTCGAGTTGCTGCGCAGGAACGCACACGACGGAAACGTCTACATCCGTCCCCTGGCGCACAAGCTCTCCCTGCTGCCGGGCACGCCGCCCGGGGTCTCGCTGGCCGGGGTGTCCGACGCGCTGTCCCTCACCACGTTCGGATATCCGACCTCCGGAAAAGCCGAGGAGGTGCGCTGCGCCCTCAGCGCCTGGCGGCGCCCCGCCGGCGACGCGCTTCCCGTCCAGGCCAAGGTCGCCGGCGGCTATGTGACCAGCGCCCTCGCCTGCGACGAGGCGCGCGCGACCGGATACGACGACGCCATCCTCCTGGACCGCTGGGGCAACGTCGCCGAAGCGAGTACCGCGAACGTGTTCATGGTGCGCGACGGCGTGCTCGTCACCCCGCCGGCCACCGGCGACCTGCTGCCCGGCATCACCAGGGACACCGTGATCACCCTGTGCCGGGAGAGCGGGACGACGGTCCTGGAACGCACCCTCAGTCTTGCGGACCTCTACACCGCCGACGAGGTGTTCCTCACCTCGACCGGCAAGGGAGTGGCCTCCGTGGTCGAGCTGTCCGGCCGCAACATCGGCAGCGGCACCGCAGGACCGGTCACGGCCCGTGTGGCCGCGCTCTACCACTCCGCGACGGGGGCCGGGGACGTCGGCCATCCGGAGTGGCTCATCACCGTCCCGCCGTCCGAGCACCTGCCCCACCACCCACGCACGCCAAGCGAAGGGACCAACCGATGATGCCGTCCGACCTGATCTCCCTCCTGCGCCCCGGCTCCCACCAGCCGGTGGTCATCGGCACGCTCGGACCGCCCGGAACGAGCAGCGAGGTGGCGGCCAAGCGGTACATCGCCCAGGTGACCGGACCCGACGGACCGCGCGTCGACATCCGGATGTACGACACCTACGAGGGGGCGGGAGAAGCGCTCCAGGCCGGTGAGGTGAGCCATATCGTCGTGGCCAACGCCTACAAGGCCGTCTTCCAGTTCTACATGGACCCGACCCTCGAACTGGCCGGGGTGTTCGTGATGGACACCCCGCTGTACGGAATCGCCACGCGGCGGGGAGCCGGACCGGCGCCGGACGTCCCGGTCATCTCCACCCACCCCTCGCCCGAGCCGATCATCGCCCAGCTCCTGCCCGAACGGCACGAGAGCTTCAAGGTGATCCACGAGGACTCCACCAGCGCCGCCGCCCGCGCGGTCGTGGACGGAAGCGCCGATCTCGCGCTGACCACCCTGCCGGCCGCGCAACTGCACGGCCTGGAGTTCATCTCCCGGACCCGGTCCATCTGCATGGTCTGGTCGGTGTTCGGCGCCGCCGCGGTGCGTACGCACAAGAACAAGAACAAGAAGGAGAGCACCCCGTGCTACTCCTGAATGGGGACCAGGTACGCCAGGCCCTGCCCGTGGCGCAGGCGCACCGGGTGGTGGCCGAGGTGATGCGCAGCTACAGCGCGGGCGACGTCGTCCAGCCGGTGCGCACCGTGCTCGGATCCGGCCGGGACACCTCGCTGTTCGCCGCCATGCCGTGCCACGTCGTCGGAGAGCTCGACGCGGGATACGGAATGAAGGCGGTGCTGCACGCGCCCGGCAACCACGCCCGGGGGCTGCCGACCCACGTGGGTCTGGTGGTGGTGTTCGACCCCGAGACCGCACAGCCGCTGGCCCTGATCGACGGTGCGTCCGTCACCGCCCTTCGTACGGCCGCGGCCTCCGCCGTGGCGACCGAGGCCCTGGCCGCCCCGGACGCCGGCGACCTGGCCCTGATCGGGGCCGGCACCCAGGCGCGCAGCCATCTGCTCGCGCTGCGGGACATCCGGCCGCTGCGCAGGGTCCGGCTGTGGAACCGGGGCCGCGCACGGGCCGAGGAGTTCGTGGCCTGGGCGCGGGAGACGGCGGGCATCGACGTCGAGCTGACGGCCACGCCCGCGGACGCGCTGTACGGCGCCGACCTGGTGTGCACGACGGTCGACACGGTCGAACCCGTGGTCCGGGCGGCAGACCTGGCGGACGGCGTGCACATCAACGCCGTCGGCTCCTCCGTCCCGGGCAAGCGCGAGCTGGACGCGGGTGCGGTGGCCTCGTGCACGGTCTTCGTGGACAGCAGAGAGGGCGCCCTGCGCGAGTCCTCCGAGATCGCGGCGCCCGTCGAGGAGGGGCTGGTCCCCGCAGACCGGCCGCTGACCGAGATCGGCGAGGTGCTCCTGGGCAAGAGCCCCGGGCGCACCGGCCCCGCCGAGCGCACGCTCTACAAGTCGCTGGGCATGGCCGCGCAGGACGTCGCCTCCGGATTCGCCGTCGTCCGTGCCGCACGGCTTCTCGGCATCGGCACCGACGTCGAGTTCACCTGCTGAGACCCCACGGAGAAGGACACACCGCATGACGGCACTACTGATCGGCAACGTCGGAGTCATCGGCGACGAGCAGCGCATGGCGGAGTACCGCGCGAAGGTGCTCGACACGCTGCGCCTGTACGGCGGAGGGTTCGTGATCCGGGGCGGGGAGTTCGAGGTGCTGGAGGGCGGGTGGCATCCCGAGCACATGTCGGTGATGGGGTTCCCCACGGCCGAACACGCCCGTCGCTGGTACGCCTCGCCCGAGTACCGTGCCATCGTCCCGCTCCGGGACGGCACGCACATGGACCTGGTCCTGGTCGAGGGGGAGGGCGCGTGACGACGCCGTCGCGCCGCCGGCGTCGCTTCGCTCAGGTCGATGTGTTCACCGAGGTCCCCTACGTCGGCAATCCCGTCGCCGTCGTCCTGGACGGCGACGGGATCTCCGACCGGGACATGGCACAGATCGCGCAGTGGACCAACCTGTCCGAGACGACGTTCGTCGTCCCGCCCACCTCCGGCGAGGCCGACTACAGGCTGCGGATCTTCACCCCGGGCGGTGAGATCCCGTTCGCCGGTCACCCCACGCTGGGTTCCGCGCACGCCTGGCTGGAGTCCGGAGGCACACCGAAGAAGCCCGGGGAAGTCACCCAGGAGTGCGGACTCGGGCTCGTACCGGTGCGGATCTCCGAAGACGGCCTCGGCTTCCGGGCCCCCGCCCTGCGCCGCAGCGGCCCCCTGGAAGACGGGCATCTGGACCGCATCGCCCGTGGGCTGGGCATCGACCGCGCACGGATCGTCGGCCACCAGTGGGTCGACAACGGGCCCGGCTGGGCCGCCGTGCAACTCGCCTCGGCCGATGAGGTACTGGCCCTGAAGCCGGACGAGCAGCACATGGGCGAGCTGGTGCTCGGCGTGGTCGGCGCGTATCCCGAGGACTCGCCCGTGCAGTTCGAGGCCCGTGCCTTCGCGCTGCCCAAGGGTGTGCGCGAGGACCCCGTCACCGGAAGCCTCACGGCGGGGCTCGCCCAGTGGCTCATCGGCGCCGGGAAGGCCCCGCGCGACTTCCGGGTCGGCCAGGGCACCTGCCTGGGACGCCAGGGCGTGCTCACCGTGGAGAGTCACGGCGAGGACATCTGGGTCGGCGGCGCGAGCGTGACCTGCGTCCGCGGCACCCTCGAAGCGTGAGAGCGGCGGTACGAACCGGCACCGGCCGACGGCGGCCGGCCGGTGGGTGCTGTCGTCGGGGTCTGCGGGCGGGCGTTCAACCGGCCGCATTGTGCGCCGGTTTGCCCCCGTACGACGCATGGAATCGCCCGAGCCGGCGGGCATGACAGAGCGGTGACAGGCGGGCGACAGGCCCGCCCGCGACGGTGAGTGGCATGAGACGAACAGCGATTGCAGTTTCAGGGCTGCGGAAGGCATACGGGGACAAGACCGTCCTCGATGGCATCGACTTCGATGTCGCCGCGGGATCGGTCTATTCCCTGCTCGGGCCGAACGGCGCGGGCAAGACCACGACCGTGAACGTCCTGGCGACGCTGCTGACGGCCGACGCCGGTTCGGTGCAGGTCGCCGGGCACGACGTGGCGACCGCGACCAAGCAGGTGCGCGCCGCCATCGGCGTGACCGGTCAGTTCGCCGCGGTGGACGACCTGCTCTCGGGCCGCGAGAACCTGCAGATGATGGTGGCCCTCAAGCGTGTGCGCTCCGGCGGCCAGCTGGTCACGCGACTGCTTGAGCAGTTCGACCTGGTGGAGTCGGCGGACAAGATGGCGCGGACCTACTCCGGCGGTATGCGCCGGAAGCTGGACCTCGCCATGACGCTGGTCGGAAGCCCGGAGATCATCTTCCTGGACGAGCCGACCACGGGTCTCGACCCGCGCAGCAGGCGCACGATGTGGGGGATCGTCCGTGAGCTCGTGGCCGACGGCACCACGATCTTCCTCACCACCCAGTACCTGGAGGAGGCCGACGAACTCGCCGACCGCATCGCGGTCCTGAGCGAGGGCAAGTTCGTCGCCGAGGGCACCTCCGAGGAGCTGAAGCGGCTCATCCCCGGCGGGTACGTACGCCTGCGCTTCAACGACGCGGCCAACTACCACTCCGCCGCCACCGCGCTGCGCGACGCCACGGCGGACGAGGAGACACGCTCGGTGCAGATCCCCAGCGACGGCACCCAGCGCGAGCTGCGCTCCATCCTCGACTGGCTGGACTCGTCCGGCATCGAGGCGGACGAACTGACCGTGCACACCCCCGACCTCGACGACGTCTTCCTCGCCCTGACCGAGCGCACGAGCAAGGAGGCGATCTCCAAGTGAGTACTGTCTCGACGGCCCTGGCCGACTCCATGATCATGCTGCGCCGCAACGTGAAGCACACCACGCGGAACCCCGTCACGGTGTTCAACGCGATCCTGTTCCCGATCGTGATGATGCTCATGTTCGTCAAGGTGTTCGGCGGCGGTTTCAGCGTCGGCGTCCCCTACATCGACTACGCGACGCCCGGCCTGCTCGTGATGACCATCAGCTACGGGATGGGCGCCACCGCGACGGCCGTGAACGACGACATGGCCAAGGGCATCATCAACCGCTTCAAGACGATGGACGTCTCCCGCGGAGCCATGCTGACCGGACACGTCGTCATCACCACGGTGCGCTGCCTGGTGGCCTGCGCGGTCATCGTCGCGGTGGCCTTCGCGATGGGCTTCGACCCCAGCGCGAGCGCCTCGGACTGGCTCGGCGCCCTCGGTCTCGTCGCACTGGTCAGCTTCGCGGCCAGCTGGCTCATCATCGCCATGGGCCTGGCCGCCAAGACCGCGGCGGGGGCCGGCATGGCCGCCACCCCGCTGATCATGCTGCCGTTCCTCAGCAGCGCGTTCGTGCCCGCCGACACGATGGGCACGGGCGTGAAGCAGTTCGTGGAGTACCAGCCCTTCACCCCGATCATCGAGACGCTGCGCGGCCTGCTGATGGGCGGCGTGTCGAGCGGCGACACGATCGCGGCCATCGCCTGGTGCGTCGGGTTCACCGTCCTCGGGTACGTCTGGTCGGTCTCCACGTTCAAGAAGCGAGCCTGACGCGGACCGGCTGAGAACAGCTTGTGCGCGTCCCCTCCCGCGCCGCCTCGACGCCCGTGTCGCCGAGGCGGCGCCGGGCTGTCCGGCCGGGTGCCGGCGCAAGACCGACGGCGCCGTCACCGGGCCGGCTTTCGGACAGCGGGCACGGCGCCGGCGGCCGGTATCAGCATGCAGAGTCAGTGACCGCTCTCAACCCCGTCCGGTCGGCGAGCGCCGCACACCACCGTCACGGGATGGGCGGAAGACGATCACGAGAGACTCGTCGAGCGGCCCCTGGGGAGCTGTCTCGCCGGCGGGACAGCGCAAGGACCCAGGCTCCGTGACGGTGGTGACGATCCGTGGGCGGGGCCAGTCGTGGCCGGCCGGGGCACTCCCGGCAGGCGAAGGAAGGGAAACGGGCAATGGAATCGTCGTCGCAGGTCCACGAGCGAGCCGGACAGGACGAGGCAGCAGAACGCCAGGCCGGTTCGCCGGGCGCGCCGGTGTCACTCGTGCGGGAGATCTCGCAGATGTGGGGAGAGCACTTCAGCGGCCACGAGGTCGGCGCGGATGACGACTTCTTCGCGCTCGGCGGCAACTCGCTGACCGGAATCAAGATCATCGAGCAGGTGGTCCGGGACTACGGCGTCCAGCTGTCCGTACGCGACTTCTACCTGGCGCAGACCCCGGCCCGGGTCGCCGAGCTGATCGAGAAGGGGAGGGCACGGACGTGAGGCTGACGCCGGGGCCCGCGCGCGACGTCGACCTCGACAGCGTCGACCTCTTCGACCTCGACCTCTACACCTCGGGCGACCCGCACCCGGTGTGGGGCGTGATGCGCGAGAAGGCGCCCCTGCACCACCAAGTCCTTCCGGACGGCCGGGAGTTCTGGTCACTTACCCGCTACGAGGACGTCCGCCGCGTGCTCTCGAACCATCGCGAGTTCACCTCGGAGCGCGGCACGGTCCCCACCCATCTCGGGACGGACGACGTCGCGGCCGGCGTGCTGATGACGTCCACCGACCCGCCGCGGCACACCGAGGTCCGCAGGCCGCTCGGCGCCAAGCTCACGGCGCGGGCGGTGAAGTCCTGGGAGGACTCGATCCGCGCGACGGTCGTGCGCTTCCTGGAGCCCGCCCTCGACGGCGAGGTCTTCGACCTGGCCGAGAAGGCGCTCCTCCTGCCGGCGCTGGTCACCGGCCCGCTGCTGGGCATCCCGGAGCAGGACTGGGCGGAGCTCGTCCAGCTGACCGCGATGGTGACGGCCCCCTCGGACCCGCACTTCCAGCTGGGCAGCGAAGCCGCGACCCTCGCCATCTCCCACCACGAGCTCGTCACCTACGTCAAGGACTGGGTCAGGACGCGGCGGGCGACCGGCGAGGAGGGCGAGAGCCTGCTCCACCACCTCATGAGCGTGCGCCCGGGCGGCAAGCAGCTGAGCGACGAGGAGATCGCCCTCGACGGCTACAGCATCCTGCTCGGCGCCAACGTGACCACGCCGCATACCGTCTCCGGCACCGTGCAGGCCCTCATCGAACGGCCCGAGCAGTTCGACAAGGCGGCCGCCGACCTGACGCTCGTTCCCAACCTCGTCGAGGAAGGGCTGCGCTGGACGTCGGCCGCGTGCAACTTCATGCGGTACGCGGTGGACGACGTCGAGATCGGCGGCGGCACCATCCCGGCCCGCGGCGCGGTCGTGGCCTGGATCGGATCGGCCAACCGGGACGAGACCCTCTTCCCCGACCCGCACACCTTCGACATCACCCGGGCCGGTGCCAAGCGCCAGGCCGCGTTCGGCTTCGGGACGCACTTCTGCATCGGCGCCCCGCTGGCCCGGATGACGCTGCGCATCTTCTTCGAGGAGCTGCTCCAGCGCTTCGAATCGATCGAGCTCGCCGGCGAACCGCAGCACCTGCGGTCGTACTTCATCGCCGGGATGACCCACCTCCCCGTCGTCGCCCAGAAACGAAAGACGCCATGACATCCGGATCCACCACCGCCCCCTCGCCGTGGTTCGTCCGGCCGCGGTCCGCCGAGCACGCCGCACGGATCTTCTGCCTCCCCTTCTCCGGGGCCGGGGCCTCCGCGTTCAGCGCCTGGCCCGCCGCGATCGACGACGCCGAGGTCTGCCCCGTGCAGTTCCCCGGCCGCGAGAACCGGCTGGGCCACCCGCACTACGGCACGTACGAGAAGCTGGCCGACAGCCTGGCCGAGGAGTTGGAACCGCTCCTGGACCGGCCCTACGCGCTCTTCGCGCACTGCGCGGGTGCGATGCCCGCGTACGAGACCGTACTCAGGCTCGCCGAACGCGGCCTGCCCGGACCGGAGCGCCTCTTCGTGTCGGGCCAGCCCGCCCCGCACGACGCCTCGCGCGACCGGATGCTCACCATGACCGAACCCGAACTGCGCGCCGAACTCGCTTCGTTCGTCCGTGGCCGCGGCATCGAGCCGAGGCCGGACATGATCGACATGGGCATGATGGTGCTGCTCCGCGACCACGCGGCCGCGGGCGCCTACCGGCGGTCCGAGCCGGTCAAGGTGGGCTGCCCCATCGTCGTACTGCACTGGCGGGACGACTCCGACGTGAGCCTCGCCGAGCTCGAAGGGTGGAGCGCCTACGCGGACTCGGTCGAGTTCCGGGTGCTCGACGGCGGCCACTACGACTTCATGAACGCGCCGGACGACCTGCTGAAGCAGCTGGCCTCCTGGCGATGACAGCGGCCTGTGGCCTCCGGGCACCGGCACACCACCCGGCACACCCGCGGTGAGCACGCCATTCACGCATTGACCGACCGCGGATATCCGCAGCCACACCTGTTCTTCTAAGCAACCGTTGGGGGAGGTCCTGGTGCAGGACGTCGACAAGTTCCGGTCCGATGAGCGACGCACCGACGGCGATGCGCGGGCACACGGGCCGCAGGAGTCCGCTCGCGAGCCCATAGCCGTCGTGGGACTGTCATGCCGCCTGCCCGAGGCCGCGGACCCCCAGGCCTTCTGGGAGCTGCTGCGCAACGGCGGGAGCGGTATCACCGACGTCCCCGCCGACCGCTGGGACGCGCACCGGCTGCTCGACCCCGACGTCACCGCCCCCGGCAGGATCGTCACGACACGCGGCGGCTACCTGGAAGACGTCGCGGGCTTCGACGCCGACTTCTTCGGGATCTCGTTCAACGAAGCCGCGATGATGGACCCCCAGCAGCGGCTGATGCTGGAACTCGGCTGGGAGGCCCTGGAGGACGCCGGCACCGTCCCCGCCCACCTCGCCGGGACACGTACGGGCGTCTTCGTGGGCGCCATGTGGGACGACTACGCGATCCGCCTCTACAAGCACGGAACCCAGCGCCTGGACCGGCACTCCCTCACCGGGCTCCACCGCGGCATCATCGCCAACCGCCTTTCCTACACACTCGGCCTCAACGGCCCCAGTCTCGTCGTCGACGCGGGCCAGTCCTCGGGGCTCGTGTCGGTGCACCTGGCCGCCGAGAGCCTCCGCGCCGGAGAGTGCACCTTCGCGCTCGCGGGAGGCGTCAACCTCGCCGTCGCCCCGGAAAGCACCATCGGCTCCACCAAGTTCGGCGGCCTGTCACCGGACGGCCTGTGCAAGACCTTCGACGCCCGCGCCAACGGTTACGTACGCGGCGAGGGCGGGGCCTGCGTGGCCCTCAAGACCCTGTCCCGGGCGGTGGCGGACGGCGACCGGATCTACTGCGTGATCGAGGGCAGCGCCGTCAACAACGACGGCGCCACACGCAACCTCACCGTGCCCAGCGCGCAGGCCCAGGAAGCGGTCATCCGCCGGGCGCACGAACACGCCGGCACCCGCCCCCAGGACGTCCAGTACGTCGAACTCCACGGCACCGGCACACGCGTGGGCGACCCCATCGAGGCGGCTGCGCTGGGTGCCGCACTGGGCACCGGCCGCCCCGCCGACTCCCCGCTGCGCGTGGGATCCGTGAAGACCAACATCGGCCACCTGGAGGGCGCGGCGGGCATCGTCGGCCTCCTCAAGACGGCCCTCAGTATCTGGCACCGCCAGCTGCCGCCCAGCCTCAACTTCGAGACACCCAACCCCGACATCGCCTTCGACGAACTCCGCCTGACCGTCCAGCAGGACCTCTCCCCCTGGCCCCACCCCGACCGCCCCCTGCTCGCCGGCACCAGCGCCTTCGGCATGGGCGGCACGAACTGCCACGTCGTCCTGCGCGAAGGACCGCAGGACGAGGATGCCGTTGCTTCGGGCGTGGAGCCGGTGGCGGTCACGGTGACGGAAGGGACGTTGCCGTGGGTGGTGTCGGCGAAGTCGCAGGCCGCGCTTGAGGCGCAGGCGGGGCGGTTGCTGGAGCATCTGGACGAGCACGCGGGGGCGTCGCCTGTCGAGGTGGGTCATGCGTTGGCGGTGAGCCGGTCGGTGTTCGATCACCGTGCGGTCGTGGTCGGTCGTGAGCTGGAGGATTTCCGGGACGGGCTGGCCGCGCTGGCTGCGGGTGAGCCGTCGGCCCGGGTGGTCTCGGGTGCGGCGGCTGCTCGGGACGGCAGAACCGTCTTCGTCTTCCCGGGGCAGGGGTCGCAGTGGGCCGGTATGGGTGTGGAGCTCATGGCCGGCAGCCCGGTGTTCGCCCAGCACCTGGAGGCGTGTGCTGCGGCGCTGGAGCCGTACACCGGTTGGAATCTGATTGATGTCCTGAACCAGGTGGAGGGTGCGCCTGCGCTGGACGGTGTCGAGGTCGTCCAGCCTGCGCTGTGGGCGGTGATGATCTCTCTGGCGCGGTTGTGGGAGCACCTGGGAGTGGTCCCGGACGCGGTGGTGGGCCATTCGCAGGGTGAGATCGCTGCTGCGCACATTGCCGGTGTGCTGTCGCTGGAGGACTCGGCGCGGGTGGTGGCGTTGCGTGCGAGGGCTCTGGTCCAGCTCGCCGGTTCGGGCGGAATGGTGTGGCTGTCGCTGCCGTTGGCGCGGGCCGAGGCGGTTGCGGCCCGGTGGGACGGGCGCCTGTCGGTGGCGACGGTCAACGGCCCGTCCGCCACGGTGGTCGCCGGTGACGTCGCGGCTGTGGATGAGCTGCTCGCGTACTGCGAGAAGGAGGATGTGCGGGCCCGCCGGGTGCCGGTCGACTACGCGTCGCACACCTCGCACGTGCACCCGTTGCGGGACGAACTGCGAGAGGCGCTCGCCTCGGTCCAGGCACGCCCGGCGCAGGTGGCGTTCTACTCCACGGTCGAGGGACACCTCGGCGGCCCGGTCGCCGACACGACGGTGATGGGCGGCGAGTACTGGTACACCAACCTGGCGACGGCGGTGCAGTTCCAGTCGGCCACCAACGCGCTGCTGGACGACGGACACACGTTGTTCGTCGAGGTGAGTGCGCATCCGGCGCTCATTCACGCGGTGCAGGAGACGGCCAAGGCCCGTGAGGATGCGGCCGAGGTCGCCGCGACGGGCACGCTGCGCCGGGATGACGGCACCTGGCAGCGGGTGCTGACCTCCCTCGCTACCGCACACGCCCAGGGCGGTGCCGCGGTCGACTGGGCGGGCTTCTACCCGGCCACCCCGCCCACCCACCTCGACCTGCCCACCTACCCCTTCCAACGCCGGCGCCACTGGATCGACCTGCCGACGGACGGCCGGGCCGGCACCGGGTCCGACGCGGCCACCGATGCGCTCCCCGCCGTGCTCGCCGATCAGCGCGAGGACACGGCTCCCGCAGAACCCGCCGCCTCGTCGCCGCTTCTGGACCGCCTCGCGAAGGCGTCCCGGACCCAGGGCGTACAGATCCTCACCGACCGCATCTGTGCGGAGGTCGCGGCCCTCACCGGACGTGTCACCTCGGAGACGGTGGACCGCGACCGCACGTTCAAGGTCTTCGGCTTCGACTCCTTCGCCTCCGTCGAACTGAGGGACCGTCTGAGTGCCCTCACCGGCCTGAAGCTCCCGGCGAGCCTCCTGTTCGACCACCCGACGCCCACCGCCGTCGCCCGCTACCTGCACAGCGAACTGCTGGGTTCCGAGGAATCCGACAGCGCCGCCCCCGCCTCGCCCCTCCTCGGCAGCACGGACGAACCGATCGCGATCGTGGGCATGGCCTGCCGCTACCCGGGAGAGGTCCGTTCCCCCGAGGACCTGTGGCGCCTGGTCAGCGAAGGCGTCGACGCCATCACCGACTTCCCCACCGACCGCGGCTGGGACACCGACCGGCTCCTCGACCCCGACCTCGAACGACCCGGTACGTCGTACGTCGCCAAGGGCGGATTCCTCTCCGACGCGACGGAGTTCGACTCCGACTTCTTCGGGATCAGCCCCCGCGAGGCGACGGCGATGGACCCGCAGCAGCGGCTGCTGCTGGAGACCTCGTGGGAGGCGATCGAGCGCGCGGGCATCGACCCGGCCGCGCTGCGCGGCAGCCAGACCGGCGTGTTCGTCGGCGCCATGGCCCAGGAGTACGGACCTCAGCTGCACGACGGCGCCGCCGGGTTCGACGGGTACCTGCTGACCGGCAACACCGCGAGCGTCGCCTCAGGCCGCATCTCGTACACCCTCGGCCTTCAGGGGCCGGCCGTGACAGTGGACACCGCCTGTTCCTCCTCGCTGGTTTCCATGCACATGGCGGCCCAGGCGCTGCGCAACGGCGAGTGCGACCTCGCGCTGGCCGGCGGTGTGGCCGTCATGTCGACGCCCGGCATGTTCGTGGAGTTCAGCCGGCAGCGCGGGCTCTCGGCGGACGGCCGGTGCAAGGCGTTCTCCGAGGCGGCGGACGGCACCGCCTGGGCGGAAGGCGCGGGCCTGCTGCTCCTGGAGCGGCTCTCCGACGCGCGGAAGAACGGTCATCAGGTGCTGGCGGTGGTCCGCGGTTCCGCGGTCAACCAGGACGGTGCGAGTAACGGCCTCACTGCCCCCAACGGACCGTCCCAGGTGCGCGTCATCCGCCAGGCGCTGGCAGGCGCGGGCCTTTCGGCGCAGGAGGTCGACGCGGTCGAGGCCCACGGGACCGGCACCGCACTCGGTGACCCGATCGAGGCGCAGGCGATCCTTGCCACCTACGGTCAGGGCCGGGAGCAGGACCAGCCGCTGTGGCTGGGCTCGCTGAAGTCCAACATCGGCCACTCGCAGGCCGCGGCGGGCGTGGGCGGTGTCATCAAGATGGTGATGGCCATGCGCCAGGGCCTGCTGCCGAAGACGCTGCATGTGGACGAGCCGAGCCCGCACGTGGACTGGGCCTCGGGTGCGGTGGAGTTGCTGACCGAGAACCGGGCCTGGCCGGAGACCGGCCGCCCGAGGCGGGCCAGTGTGTCGTCGTTCGGTATCAGCGGTACGAATGCCCACCTCATCGTCGAGCAGGCTCCCGTGGACGAGGGTGTCGTTGCTTCGGGTGCGGTGGAGCCGGCGGTGGTGACGGAAGGGACGTTCCCGTGGGTGGTGTCGGCGAAGTCGCGGGTTGCGCTGGAGGTGCAGGCGGGCCGGTTGCTGGCGCACCTTGACGGGCACGCGGGGGCGTCGGCTGTTGAGGTGGGTCATGCGTTGGCGGTGAGCCGTTCGGTGTTCGATCACCGTGCGGTGGTGATCGGTCGTGAGCTGGAGGATTTCCGGGACGGACTGGCTGCGCTGGCTGCGGGTGAGCCGTCGGCCCGGGTGGTCTCGGGTGCGGCGGCTGCCCGGGACGGCAGGACGGTGTTCGTCTTCCCGGGGCAGGGTTCGCAGTGGGCTGGTATGGGTGTGGAGCTCATGGCCGGCAGCCCGGTGTTCGCCCAGCACCTGGAGGCGTGTGCTGCGGCGCTGGAGCCGTACACGGGTTGGAATCTGATTGATGTTCTGAACCGGGTCGAGGGGGCGCCGGCGCTGGAGGGCGATGCGGTCGTCCAGCCTGCTCTGTGGGCGGTGATGATCTCCCTGGCGCGGTTGTGGGAGCACCTGGGGGTGGTTCCGGACGCGGTGGTGGGTCATTCACAGGGTGAGATCGCGGCTGCGCACTTTGCCGGTGTGCTGTCGCTGGAGGACGCGGCGCGGATTGTGGCGTTGCGTTCGAAGGCTTTGGTTCAGCTTGCTGGTTCGAGCGGGATGGTGTCGCTGTCGTTGCCGTTGGCGCGGGCCGAGGCGGTTGCGGCCCGGTGGGACGGGCGTCTGACGGTGGCGACGGTCAACGGCCCGTCGGCCACCGTGGTCGCCGGTGACATCGCGGCTGTCCAGGAACTGCTCGCGTACTGCGAGAAGGAAGACGTACGGGCCCGTCGGGTGCCGATCGATTACGCGTCGCACACCTCGCATGTGCATCCGTTGCGCGATGAGCTGCTGGAGGTACTGGCCTCGGTCCAGGCACGCCCGGCGGAGGTGGCGTTCTACTCCACCGTGGAGGGGCACCTCGGCGGCCCGGTCGCCGACACGACGGTGATGGGTGTCGAGTACTGGTACGCGAATCTGGCGACGGCGGTGCATTTCCAGTCGGCCACCAACGCGCTGCTGGACGACGGACACACCACGTTCGTCGAAGTGAGCCCCCACCCCGTCCTCACGCACGCGGTGCAGGAAACAGCCGAGGCCCGCGAGAACGCGGCCGAGGTCGCTGTCACCGGCACGCTGCGCCGTGATGACGGCACCTGGCAGCGGGTACTGACCTCACTCGCTACCGCACACACCCAGGCCGGTGCCCCGGTCGACTGGGCAGGCTTCTACCCCGCCACCCCGCCCACCCACCTCGACCTGCCCACCTACCCCTTCCAACGCCTGCGCCACTGGCTGGAGCGGACCGGGAACACGGGAGATGCAGCCTCGGCCGGTCAGGCGGCGGTCGAACACCCGCTGCTCGGTGCTGCGGTGGAACTGGCAGGGTCGGATGTCACCGTACTGACCGGCCGACTGTCGCTGCGGACGCACGGCTGGCTGGTCGACCACACGATCTCCGGCACCGTACTGCTGCCCGGCACGGCCTTCGTCGAGATGGCACTCCGCGCCGGTGACGAGGTGGGCGGCGACCACCTGGAGGAACTCACCCTGCAGGCACCCCTCGCCCTGCCCGCGACCGGCGCCGTCCAGCTGCGGGTGGAAGTGAGCGAGCGCGACGACGCCGGACGGCGTCCCGTGGAGGTGCACTCCCGGCCCGACGGCGACGGGACAGGTGCGCCCTGGACCTGCCACGCCACGGGCGTACTCGCCTCGGACGGTCCGGCGCCGTCCTCGTGGGACCCACGGGTGTGGCCGCCGACCGGGGCGGTGTCGGTGGACGCCGATGAGCTGTACCCGTCGCTGGCCGCCCTCGGCTACCAGTACGGCCCCGCGTTCCAGGGGGTGCAGTCGGTGTGGAAGCTGGGTGACGAGGTGTACGCCGAGGTGGTGCTGCCGCAGGAGCGGCACGCCGAGGTGGCCGCCTTCGGCATCCACCCCGCGCTGCTGGACGCGGCCCTGCACGCCGGGCTCCTCCCCGACGCGGGGGCCGGACGGGAAGCGGGTGCGCTGAAGCTGCCGTTCGTGTGGTCCGACGTGCGGCTGCACGCGACCGACGCCACCCACGTACGGGTGCGGCTGGCCCCGGCCGGCCGCGACGCCCTTGTGGTCGAAGTCGCCGACACCGACGGCGCGTTGGTCGCTTCGGTCGGTTCGCTGGCGATGCGTCCCGTTGACCCCGGCAAGCTGAACGGGGCCGGGAGCGGCCACCAGGACGCACTGTTGCGCATGGACTGGGTGCCCAGGGCCGTGCAGGCCGCCGAAGGGGCCCCGACCGGCCCGTGGGCGCTGGTGGGCGACGACGGACTCGGGCTCGGCACTGCCCTGGACGCCACACAGCTGCGGCGGTACGCGGAGCTGTCCGCGCTCGCCGACACGCTCGAAGCGCCCGCTGACACGCTCCAAGCGCCCGCCGGCACCGCCCCCCGGCCCGAACTCGTTCTGGCCTGCCACCTGTCCGACGCGCCCGCGGCCTCCGCCGAGGGAGCCGCCTCCCACGATCCCGCCGCCGCTCGCACCGAACTGCTCAAGACGCTGTCCCTGGTGCAGTCGTGGCTCGCCGACGAGCGGTTCGCCGACACGCGTCTCGCGGTCATCACCCGTGGTGCGGTGACGGCCGGCGGCACGGAGCAGCCCGATCTTGCCTCCGCGCCGGTGTGGGGCCTGCTGCGCACCGCACAGACGGAGAACCCGGATCGCTTCATCCTCGTGGACCTCGATGGGGACGAGCGTTCCCTGCAGGCACTGCCCGCCGCGCTCGCCTGCGGCGAGCCGCAGTTCGCGGTGCGTGGGGGAGAGGTCCTGGTGCCGCGGCTCGTCCGTGCCTCAGCCGACCGTGTGCCGGCAGCCACACCGCCCGTGTGGGACCCGGAAGGCACGGTACTGATCACCGGCGGCACCGGCACCCTGGCGGGCCTCTTCGCCCGGCACCTGGTGACCGAGTACGGCGTACGGCGGCTGCTGTTGGTCAGCCGCCGAGGGCCCGGCGCCCCGGGCGCCGGCGAGCTGGTCGAGCAGCTTGCCGCGCTCGGTGCGACGGCCACCCCGGTTGCCTGCGACGTATCCGACCCCGAGGCGCTGTCGGGCCTGTTGGAGGCGATACCGGCTGAGCACCCGCTTATCGCGGTCGTGCACACGGCGGGCGTGCTGGACGACGGCCTGGTCTCCGCGCTGACCCCCGGTCAGATGGACACGGTGTTCCGGCCCAAGGCCGACGCGGCATGGCACCTGCACCGGCTCACCCAGGACCGCGATCTGACCGCGTTCGTCCTGTTCTCCTCGGTGATGGGTGCCATCGGCGGCGCGGGCCAGGGCAACTACGCCGCGGCGAACGTCTACCTCGACGCGCTGGCCGCCCACCGCCGTGCCCAGGGCCTGCCGGCCACGTCGCTGGCCTGGGGCCTGTGGGCCGAGCGCAGCGACCTGACAGGGGAGCTGGACCGGGCGGACCTGGCCCGCATGGCCCGGTCCGGCCTGCTGCCCATGGGGTCCGAGGAGGGACTCGCCCTGTTCGACGCGGCCATGGCGCTGGGCGGGCCGACGCTCGTTCCCACGCTGCTGGACACCGCGCGGCTCGCCCAGGACGGAACCGGGAACCTGCCCGCGGTACTCGGCACCCTGGTGCGTCCCCGCGCCGCCCGGCGCAGCGCAGCCAGGGGTTCGGCGGGCGGCGGCGCCGGCGGACAGCGGTTCGCCGGGATGTCCGCGGACGACGCGGAGCGCGAGCTGTTGGCGGCGGTACGCGCCCACGTGGCGACCGTGCTCGGACACGCGACACCAGAGGCCGTCCGGCCGGACAGCAAGTTCAAGGACATGGGCTTCGACTCGCTGTCCTCGGTGGAGCTGCGCAACCGCCTGAGCGCGGCGTTCGGCGTGCGCCTGTCGCCTACGGCGGTCTTCGACCACCCGAATCCGGCCGCGATGGCCCGCTACCTGCGCGGCTGCCTGGTCGGTGAGGCGCCGTCCACCGCCCGAGCCGTGGTCACGGCCACCGCGCCGGACGAGCCCATCGCGATCGTGGGCATGAGCTGCCGCCTTCCCGGCGGCGTCGGATCCCCGGAGGAGCTGTGGGAGCTGGTCTCTTCCGGCAGCCACGGCATCGCGGGACTGCCGACAGACCGGGGCTGGGACCTTGAGGGACTGTACGACCCCGACCCCGACCAGCGGGGCAAGAGTTACGTCCGTGAGGGCGGCTTCCTGTACAACGCGGGCGAGTTCGACGCCGGCTTCTTCGGCATCGCGCCCCGCGAGGCGCTGGCCATGGACCCGCAGCAGCGGATGCTCCTGGAGACCACCTGGGAGGCGTTCGAACGTTCGGGCATCCGCCCGGAGTCGGTGCACGGCACCCCGGCAGGCGTGTTCGTCGGCGCCATGCCCCAGGAGTACGGACCGAGGCTGCACGAGGCCCCCGAGGGGGTGGACGGCCTGTTGCTGACCGGCAACACGACCAGCGTGCTCTCCGGCCGTCTCGCCTACTTCCTCGGCCTCGAAGGCCCGGCCGTCACCATCGACACGGCATGCTCGTCGTCCCTCGTGGCCATGCACCAAGCGGCGCACGCGCTGCGCCAGGGGGATTGCACCTTCGCGGTGGCCGGCGGCGTGGCAGTGATGTCCACACCTGGTTATCTCACCGAGTTCAGCAAGCAGCGCGGCCTGGCGCCCGACGGCCGGATCAAGTCCTACGCGGCCTCCGCCGACGGCACGGGCTGGAGCGAGGGCGTCGGAATCGTCCTTCTGGAGCGGCTCTCCGACGCGCGGAAGAACGGCCATCAGGTGCTGGCGGTGGTCCGCGGTTCCGCGGTCAACCAGGACGGTGCGAGCAACGGCCTGACCGCCCCCAACGGACCGTCCCAGGAGCATGTCATCCGCCAGGCGCTGGCCAACGCCGGCTTGTCGGCGCAGGAGGTCGACGCCGTCGAAGGGCACGGCACCGGCACCAAGCTGGGTGATCCGATCGAGGCGCAGGCGATCCTTGCCACCTATGGTCAGGGCCGGGAGCAGGACCAGCCGCTGTGGCTGGGCTCGCTGAAGTCCAACATCGGCCACAGCATGGCAGCCGCCGGTGTCTCCGGCGTCATCAAGATGGTGATGGCCATACGGCACGGGGTGCTGCCGAAGACGCTCCATGTGGACGAGCCGAGCCCGCACGTGGACTGGGCCTCGGGCGCGGTGGAGTTGCTGACCGAGAATCAGGCCTGGCCGGAGACCGGCCGCCCGCGGCGCGCCAGTGTCTCGTCGTTCGGTATCAGCGGTACGAATGCCCACCTCATCGTCGAGCAGGCTCCCGTGGACGAGGGTGTCGTTGCTTCGGGTGCGGCGGAGCCGGCGGTGGTGACGGAAGGGACGTTGCCGTGGGTGGTGTCGGCGAAGTCGCGGGCTGCGCTTGAGGTGCAGGCGGGGCGGTTGCTGGACCATCTTGACGGCCAGGCGGAGGTATCGCCTGTTGAGGTGGGTCATGCGTTGGCGGTGAGCCGGTCGGTGTTCGATCACCGTGCGGTGGTCGTCGGCCGTGAGCTGGAGGATTTCCGGGACGGACTGGCTGCGCTGGCTGCTGGAGAGCCGTCGGCCCGGGTGGTCACGGGCGCGGCAGCTGCCCAGGACGGCAGGACGGTGTTCGTCTTCCCGGGGCAGGGGTCGCAGTGGGCCGGTATGGGTGTGGACCTCATGGCGGGCAGCCCGGTGTTCGCCCAGCATCTCAACGCGTGCGCTGCGGCGCTGGAGCCGTACACGGGTTGGAATCTGATTGATGTTCTGAACCGGGTCGAGGGCGCGCCGGCTCTCGAAGGTGACGCGGTCGTTCAGCCTGCGCTGTGGGCGGTGATGATCTCCCTGGCGCGGTTGTGGGAGCACCTGGGAGTGGTCCCGGACGCGGTGGTGGGTCACTCGCAGGGTGAGATCGCGGCTGCGCACTTTGCGGGTGTGCTGTCACTGGAAGACGCGGCGCGGATTGTGGCATTGCGTTCGAAGGCGCTGGTCCAGCTCGCTGGTTCGAGCGGAATGGTGTCTCTGTCCTTGCCGTTGGCGCGGGCCGAGGCGGTTGCGGCCCGGTGGGACGGGCGCCTGTCGGTGGCGACGGTCAACGGCCCGTCCGCCACGGTGGTCGCCGGTGACATCGCGGCTGTCCAGGAACTGCTGGCGTACTGCGAGAAGGAGGATGTGCGGGCCCGTCGGGTTCCGATCGATTACGCGTCGCACACCTCGCACGTGCATCCGTTGCGGGACGAGCTGCTGGAGGTACTGGCCTCGGTCCAGGCACGCCCGGCGCAGGTGGCGTTCTACTCCACCGTGGAGGGACACCTCGGCGGCCCGGTCGCCGACACGACGGTGATGGGCGGCGAGTACTGGTACACCAACCTGGCGACGGCGGTGCATTTCCAGTCGGCCACCAACGCGCTGCTGGACGACGGACACACCACGTTCGTCGAGGTGAGCCCGCACCCCGTCCTCACGCACGCGGTGCAGGAGACAGCCGAGGCCCGCGAGAACGCGGCGGAAGTGGCCGTAACTGGCACGCTGCGCCGTGATGACGGCACCTGGCAGCGGGTCCTGACCTCACTCGCTACCGCACACGCCCAGGCGGGTGCCCCGGTCGACTGGGCAGGCTTCTACCCCGCCACCCCGCCCACCCACCTCGACCTGCCCACCTACCCCTTCCAGCACGAGCACTACTGGATCGAGCAGACCACCACCGCCACTGATCCCCACTCCCTGGGCCTGAACGCCGTCGATCACGGCATGCTCGGCGCCGCCGTCGCGCTCGCAGACGGCGATGGGCGCGTGTTCACCGGGCACCTGTCGCGGCGCAGCCATCCCTGGCTGGCCGATCACGCCGTGCTCGACACGTCGCTGCTGCCCGGTACGGCGTTCGTCGACCTGGCTCTCCACGCGGGTCAGGTCACCGGCACCCCGCACCTGGATGACCTCACCCTGGAAGCCCCCCTCGGTCTTCCGGCCAGTGGCGGCCTTCACCTGCAGGTGCACGTGGAGGCACCCGACGGCGAGGGCCGCAGGGCCCTCACCATCCACTCCCGACCGGACGACGCCACTCCCGACCGGCCCTGGACCCGCCACGCCACCGGCACCCTCGCCCCCCAGTCCTCCGCCCCGGTGGATCCGGCCGAGTGGGCGGAGCCGTCGGCCTGGCCGCCGGCGGGCGCCGCTTCCGTGCCCACCGACACCCTCTACGACCAACTCGCCGACCGCGGCTACCACTACGGCGCCGCCTTCCAGGGCCTGACGGCCCTCTGGCGTGACGGCGACACCCTCTACGCCGAGATCACCCTCTCCGACGACGAGCCCGCCGCCGACCACTACGGCATCCACCCGGCCCTCTTCGACGCCGCGCTCCACCCGATCATCGGCACCGGTCCCGAGCAGGACCAGGACCGGATGCTGCTGCCGTTCGCCTGGTCGCACGTGCGGCTGCACGCCGTGGGTGCCAGGGCTCTGCGCGTACGGATCAGCCCTGCCGACGCGGGAACGCTGCGTCTTCAGCTCGCCGATCCCACCGGGCAGCCGGTCGCCGACGTGGCGTCGCTGGCCGTCCGGCCGATCACCACCGAGCACTTGGCGAAGGCCATCGCATCGGGCAAGGACGACCACCTGTTCCGACTCGCCTGGACCCCCGCGCCCGTCGTGCGGGAACTCGAGAGCGGCCACGTGGCGTTCCTGGGAACCGACGTTCCCCGGGTCCTGGTCGCGGCGCTGCCCGACGAGGCCACGGCCGCGCGTCATACGGGGCTGGCGCAGCTGCTCGCGGACCGCACCGCACCCCTCCCGGACCTGGTCGTCGACACCGGCCTGCTGAGTCGATCCCGCACGGACGAGGATGTCCCCGGGGACGCGCGCAGGGCCGTTCAGTACGCCTTGGATCTGGTCCAGTCGTGGCTGGCCGAGGAGCGGCTGGCCGACAGCCGGCTGGTGATCGTCACCAGGCGAGCCGTCGCCGTCGACCCCGGCACCGAGACACCCAGCCCGGCGGACGCCGCCGTCTGGGGCCTGATCCGTACGGCCGAGAACGAGAACCCGGGCCGCTTCACCCTGATCGACCTGGCGGACGAGAACACCGTCTCCGCCACGTCGTTCCGTGCGGCTCTGGGCAGCGGCGAGCCGCAGGCGGCCGTACGCGACGGCGATCAGACGCTGTACGTGCCCCGGCTCGTGCGGGAGGTCCCGCCGGCCCCGGACGCCGACGCGGCGCCGGAGTCCGCCAAGGGCGGCACGGTCCTGATCACCGGCGGCACGGGCACCCTCGGCAGGCTGTTCGCCCGCCACTACGCGACGGCTGGGCGGGCCGGTCATCTCCTGCTGACCAGCAGGCGCGGCCCGGACGCTCCGGGAGTGCACGAACTCGCCGCAGAAATCGGCGAGTTGGGTGTCAAGGTCACCATCGCCGCCTGTGACACCGCCGACCGCGACGCGCTCGCCGCGCTCCTTGCGGCCGTCCCCGCGGATCACCCCCTCACGGCCGTCGTACACACCGCCGGTGTGCTCGACGACGCCACCATCGGCTCCCTGACGGCGGAGCGCGTCGAGCGGGTGTTCCGCCCCAAGGTGGACACCGCCTGGCACCTGCACGAACTCACCCGTGAGGCGGACCTCACCGAGTTCGTCCTCTTCTCCTCCGTGGCGGGCGTGCTGGGCACCTCGGGCCAGGGCAACTACGCCGCGGCGAACGTCTTCCTCGACGCGCTGGCCGAGTGCCGTCGCGCGGAGGGACTGCCCGCGACCTCGCTGGCCTGGGGACTGTGGGGCGACAACAGCGGCATGACCGGCCACCTGGACGACGTGGACCTGAACCGGATGGCCCGCCTCGGGATCAAGCCCATCACGGCGGAGGAAGGGGTGGCGCTGTTCGAGGCCACCCGTGGCGGCGGGGCAGCCTGCCTGGCCCCGGCGAAGATCGTCCCCGCCCTGCTCCGTACCCACCTGGAGAACGGCACACTTCCCGCCGTCCTCCAAGGGCTGGTGCGCGCTCCCGTCCGCAAGGCCACCCAGGCCGCGTCGACCGGCGCCGCGACCCTGCGCGACCGCCTCGCCGTGATGTCACCCGAGGAGGCCGAGGACACCCTCGCCACCCTGGTCCGCAGCCAGATCGCGCTCGTCCTGGGCCACAGCAGCACGGACGGCATCGAGCTGGACAAGGCGTTCAAGGTCCTCGGTTTCGACTCGCTGACCGCCGTGGAACTGCGCAACCGGCTGACGGCATCGACCGGACTGCAGCTGCCGCCCACCCTCGTCTTCAGCTACCCCTCCCCACGAGAACTGGGGCGGCACCTGAGCGGCCTGCTGCGTCCGGCAGTGGACCCCGCCGTGGCCGAGGACGCGCGGATCCGGGAAGTGCTGCGGACCGTACCCATCGAAAGGCTGCGCGGCGCAGGGCTCCTGGACCTGGTGCTGTCGTGCGCCGGTCCGGCCGGGCCGGACGCCGCCGGTCAGGCGCCGTCCATCGACACGACGGACACCGACATCGACGCATTGGCCGCCCTCGACCTGGACGCACTCGTCGACATGGCCCTGGACGAGAGGGGTATCTGACATGAACAGCTCCGCAGACCGCACAGCCGAGGGCGGGGACCGGGTCCAACGGGCACTCCGCGCGCTCCTGGAGGAACGCGACCGTCTCCGGCAGGAGAACGACGACCTGAAGGCCGGCCGCGCCGAGCCCATCGCCGTGGTGTCCATGGCGTGCCGCTACCCGGGAGGCGTGTCCTCGCCCGAGGAACTGTGGGAGGTGGTCCGCGACGGCCAGGACATGGTGGAGGAGTTCCCGCGGAACCGCGGCTGGCGGGACGTGTACGACCCGGACCCCGACACCCTCGGCAGCTCGTACACACGCCACGGAGGATTCCTGCGGGACGCGGACGCGTTCGACGCGGGGTTCTTCGGCATCAGCCCGCGCGAGGCACTGGCGATCGACCCGCAGCAGCGCCTGCTCCTGGAGACGTCGTGGGAGGTCTTCGAGCGGGCGGGCATCGTTCCCGCCGATGTGCGCGGCGCCGACGTCGGCGTCTTCTCCGGAGTGATGTTCCCCGAGTACGGGATGCGCTTCCTGGAGGCGAGCGGGAACGACCTGGAGGGCTACCTGCTGCACGGCAGCGCGATGAGCGTCGCCTCCGGACGGGTCGCGTACGAACTGGGCCTGACCGGACCGGCGGTGACCGTGGACACGGCCTGCTCGTCCTCGCTGGTGGCCATGCATATGGCGATGCAGTCGCTGCGCTCGGGAGAGAGCTCGCTCGCACTGGCGGGCGGGGCGTCGCTGATGGCGACACCCGCGATCTTCGTGGAGTTCTCCCGCCAGCGCGGTCTGGCGGCCGACGGCCGGTGCAAGTCCTTCGCGGACACGGCCGACGGGACCGGCTGGGCCGAGGGCGTGGGCGTGCTGCTCCTGGAACGGCTGTCCGACGCCCGCCGCAACGGCCACCCGGTCCTCGCCGTCCTGCGCGGCTCCGCGGTGAACCAGGACGGGGCCAGCAACGGGCTGACCGCTCCCAACGGCCTCGCCCAGGAGAAGGTGATCCGCAGGGCGCTGGCCAACGCCGGGGTCTCGGCATCCGAGGTGGACCTGGTCGAAGCCCACGGCACCGGAACCAAGCTGGGTGATCCCATCGAGGCAGGCGCGCTGCTGGCGACGTACGGGCAGGGCCGGCCCGAAGGCAGGCCGCTCTGGCTGGGATCCCTGAAGTCGAACATCGGTCACTCCATGGGCGCCGCCGGAGTCGGCGGGGTCATCAAGACCGTACTGGCCATGCGCCACCAGCACCTGCCCAGGACCCTGCACGTGGACACGCCCTCCCCGCACGTGGACTGGTCGTCGGGGGCGGTCGAACTGCTGGTGGAGGGACGGGAGTGGACCCGGCCCGACGGTCCCCGGCGGGCCGCGGTGTCGTCGTTCGGCGTCAGCGGCACCAACGCGCACATCATCCTGGAAGAGGCCCCGCAGCAGGCCCCGCAGCAGGAACAGGCCGTCGAGGGCGGCGCGGCCCCGGGAGCCCTCGTGCCCTGGGTGCTGTCAGGCAAGAGCGCAGCGGCCGTGGCGGGACAGGCCCTCAAGCTGCACGACTTCGCCGCCGCCGATCCGGATCTCGACATCGCCGACGCCGGCTGGTCGCTCCTGTCGAGCCGGAGCCGGTTCGACCACCGCGCGGTGGTACTCGGGCACGGCCGGGACGAGTTGCTCAGCGGCCTGACGACGCTCGGCGCCGGCGAGGAGTCCGCTACGGTGGTGCGCGGCAGGGCGCGGGAGCTCGGCGGGACGGTCTTCGTGTTCCCCGGGCAGGGTTCCCAGTGGGTCGGCATGGGCCGTCGGCTGTACGAGACCTTCCCCGTCTTCGCGCAGAGCCTCGACGCGTGCGCGGCCGCGCTGGCCGAGTTCGTCGACTGGTCACTGATCGACGTGGTGCGCGGGGTGCCCGGGGCACCGACGCTGGACCGGGTGGACGTGGTGCAGCCCGCACTGTTCTCCGTGATGGTGTCCACGGCCGCGTTGTGGCGCTCCTGGGGTGTGGAACCGGCCGCGGTGGTGGGGCACAGCCAGGGCGAGATAGCCGCTGCCCACGTCTGCGGCGCCCTGTCGCTGCGCGACGCCGCCAAGATCGTGGCGCTCCGCAGCAAGGCCCTGGTGGATCTGATCGGGCACGGCGGGATGGCGTCGGTCGCGGAGTCCGCGGACTTCGTGGCGGAACACCTCGCGCCGTGGCAGGGCCAGGTGAGCATCGCGGTGGTCAACGGGCCCAGCTCCGTGGTGGTGTCCGGGGAACCGGACGCGCTCGACGAGTTCGTCGAGAAGATGAAGGCCGACGGCGTCCAGGCCAAGCGGATAGCGGTCGACTACGCGTCCCATTCGCACCACGTGACCCGGGTCCGCGACCAGGTGATCGCCCCGCTGACCGACATCGGCCCCACGACGTCGGCGCTGCCCTTCTACTCGACCCTGTACGGCAAGGTCATCGACACCGCCGGGCTGAATGCCGACTACTGGTACAACAACCTGCGCGAGAAGGTCCTCTTCGCCCCCTCCGTACAGCAGCTGGCCGAAGACGGGTTCCGGGTGTTCATCGAGATGAGCCCGCACCCCGTGCTGACCGTCCCCGTCCAGGAGATCGTCGAGGACCTGGACGCGGTGGTCCTTTCGTCGTCGCGGCGCAACCGCGACGAAGTGGAAGCCGTGGTCGGCTCACTGGCCCAGCTCCACGTCCAGGGCGGGACCGTGGACTGGGACGCCCTGTTCGGCACGCGCCGGCGGGTGAATCTGCCGACGTACGCGTTCCAGCGTCAGCACTACTGGCTGAACTCCTCGCACCCGGGGGCGACGGCGCACGTGCCCGCGCCCGAGCCGGCGCCGGCCGTGGCGGACGACGAGCCCGTCACCCTGTCGGAGCTGGTCGCCCCGCTGCCCGACGACGAGGCGACGGTCCTCGTCCTGGACCATGTCCTGACGAAGGTCGCCGTAGTGCTCGGACACCCCTCCGGCGAGAGGGCCGACCCCGACCAGGAATTCAAGGACATGGGCTTCGACTCGCTGCTCTCGGTGCAGCTGAGCAAGGGCCTGACGTCGACGACCGGACTCAAGCTGAAGCCGAACCTCGTGCTGCGGCACCCGACACCGAGGCGGGTCGCCGGGCACCTCGTGACCGCGATGGCCGATGTCCGCCGGCGGTGAATCCAGGGTGTGCGGGGCCCCCGTGGCCCCGTACACCGTCCGAAACAGCTGACCCACTTCCGTGACGGCGAAGGCCTTCTCCGAACGCCTTCGCCTTCCGGCCGCTTTGCTGAGGAGATGATTTCTGTGCGTTCGTTCGGTGCGTCGTCTGCGCACAAAGGGTTGTGGCGGGCGCAGGAAATGTTTCCCGACACCCTGAACCATGCGCTGACCATGTGGAACGTGAACGGCGCGCTCGACGCGTCGGTCATGGAATCCGCGTTCCTGCACGTGATGAACGAGGCGGAGGTGCTGCGCGTCAACTTCGTCGACGACGGCAGCGGGCTGCGCCTGGTGCCCAGGGAGCTGGGGGACTGGCGACCGTTCTTCCTCGACCTCGGCGCCGAGGACGACCCGGAGCGGGCGGCGCGCGAAGCGCTGGCCGAGATGGTGCGACAGCCCTTCGCCCTGGACCGGGACCTGCTGTTCCGGCTGGGGGTGGTCAGACTCGGGGCGGCCCGCTCCGTGCTGGTGATCATCTACCACCACCTCATATCGGACGGATTCGGCGCGGCAGGCCTGCTGTCGCGGCGCCTCGCCGAGGTGTACACGGCGCTGTCGCGGGGTTCGGACGTACCGGAGCTGCCGCACCCCTGGGACGTCGAGTCGTTCACGGCCGAGGCCACGCAGTACAACGCCTCCGAACAGTTCGCCGAGGACACGGAGTTCTGGCGCGACTACCTCGCGAACGCGCCGGCCCCCGCGCAGGTCCCGCGCGCCACGCTGCCCGAGACGACGCGGTCCACGCTCTTCGAACCGACGTGCGACGCCGACCGCTGGGGCGAGCTGACCGAACCCATCGGCATGGTGAGCCGCACGCTGGCCGTGCCGCGCGCCGAGGCGGCCGCCTGGACCGAGACCGCGAAGTCCATGGGCGTGTGGATGTCGTCGATGCTGACCGCGGCCGTGGCGGTCTACCTGCGGCACCGCTGCGACCGCCCGGAGTTCCTCCTCTCGCTGGCCGTGGCCAACCGGGTCGGGGTGGCGAGCAGGACGCCCGGTCTGGCGGTGAACGTGGTGCCGGTACGGGTGAAGGTGCCGCTCGGCGCGACCTTCACCGAGGTCGCCGACGCGATCGGCGACGAGACGTACGAGATCTTCGACCACGCAGCCTGCCACTACTCGGAGATCCAGCGCGTCAGCGGAACCGTCCTGGGCGATCGCGGCAGCTTCGGCGCCGTCGTCAACATCGTCGAGTTCTCCGAACACCTCCAGTTCGCCGACAACCCGGCGCGCTTCCTCGGCGGGACCACCGGGACCTTCGAAGAACTGGCGATCGGCGTCTACACCGACGGGACCGGCGACGGCGACCTCTTCATCCGGCTCGACGCCCCCGCGAGCCTGTACTCCCGCGCGGAACTCCGCTTCATCGGTGAGGACCTGATCGCGCACATCAACGCCGTCGCCGCCGCCGGCGAACAGCCCGTCGGCGCGCTGGACGTGGTGGGCGGCGTCGAGCGGAACCAGGTGATCACGCCGCCGGACGGCACGGCTGCGCCGCTGCCGGGGCTGACGGTTCCGGAGCTGTTCGCCCGCCAGGTGGAGCGAGCCCCCGACGCTGTCGCGATGGTGTCCGGGGATACGAAGGTCTCCTACCGGGAGCTGGACGAACGCTCCGGCCGCCTGGCAGAGGCGCTGCGACGCCGACGGGTCGGACCCGAGACGGTGGTGGCGGTCGCGCTGCCCCGGTCGGTCGATCTGGTGGTCGCCCTGCTGGGAGTGGCGAAGGCGGGCGGAGCCCATCTGCTGGTCGACCCGGCGCTCCCGGCCGAGCGGCTCACGTCGATGGCCGGTGACGCCTCGGTGAGCGCGCTGCTCACCGGTGCGGCGACAGCCGAAGCGCTCTCCGGTGCACTGGGCGTGCCGGCGATCGTGTTCGAGGACATCAGGCCGGACACCGTCGGGGACGCCGACGCTGCGGCACAGGCTCCGGTCCCGGTGCGTCAGGACGGCCTGCTGGCCGTGGCGTACGGCTCCGGCCTGACCGGTGAGACCGTGGCAGTCGGCGTGACGCACCGGAACATGGAACGCTTCGTCCTGGACCGCGGCCGGCGCGATGCCGGCACCGGCACCGTGCTGTGGCACGCGCCGCACGCCCATGACGCGCTTCCCGTCGAGGTGTGGGTTCCCCTGCTGAACGGCGGCCGGGTGGTCGTGGCGCCCGCGGGCGAGCTGGACGCCGACGCGCTGACCGAGGTGCGAGCGGCACACGGGATCTCCGCGGTCCGGCTGCCCGCACACCTGTTCTCGGCGATCGCGGCGGACCGCCCCGAGCGCCTCGCCGGGCTCCGCGAGGTGTGGACCGGCGGTGACCGCGTGTCCGCGGCCGCGGTGCGCCGGGTGCGAGAGGCATGCCCCGGACTGACGGTCCGCAGCGGTGACGGCCCGGTGGAGACGACCGTGTCCGACCACCCGGCGGACCACACGGCCCGTTACGTGCTCGGGCCGGGCCTGGCGCCGGTCCCCGTGGGCGTGACCGGTGAGCTGTACCTCGCCGGCCCCGGCGTGGCACGCGGATACCCGGGGCGGCCCGGGCAGACCGCGCAGCGCTTCGTGCCCGGCCCGTACGGTCCGCCCGGCAGCCTCATGTACCGGACCGGGGACCGGGTGCGCTGGAGCACCGACGGCCTCCTCGACTACGTGGGCCCGGCCGACGCCCATGCGGACATCCGCGGCAGCCGGGTCGTACTGGCCGAGGTCGAGGAAGCGCTGGCCGAGCACACCGGCCTCGCGCAGTCGGTGGTGGCCGTCGGCAAGGACGCCTCCGGGCAGCAACGCCTCGTGGCCTATGTGGTTCCCGCGGCCGGCCGGACCGTCGCGGCCGACGAACTGCGCCGGTTCGCCGCGGGACGGCTTCCGGAGTTCATGGTTCCGTCGGTGTTCGAGGTACTGGAACGCCTGCCGCTCACCGCCGGCGGAAGGGTGGACCGGGCGTCGCTGCCGGAGCCCGCGTTCGACGGTGAGAAGTACCGGGCACCGCGCGACCACACCGAGCGGGTGCTGGCCGAGGCGTTCGCCGACGTACTGGAACTGGACCGGGTGGGGATCGACGACGACTTCTTCGACCACGGGGGCAACTCGCTGCGGGCCATCAGGCTGACCGGCCTGATCCGCGCGGAGCTGAACCAGGAGGTGCCCATCCGCACGTTGTTCGCGGTGCGCACCATCGCCGGTCTGACCGACACGTGGAAGGACCTCGCCCGGTCCAGCAGGCCCACTCTGCGCAGGAGGACGAAGGAAGGCGCGGTGCTGTAGGCGTTCCTTCGCGACGACGCCCCGGCCGGCCCTGCCGACCGGGGCGTCGTCGGCGATCGGCTAGCGGACCGCCTCGGCAGCCGAGAGGTCCCGGACGGCCCCGGAGACGAGGTCGGCGACCTTCTGGCGGTGTTCGTCGAGATAGAAGTGGCCGCCCTGGAAGACGTGCAGGGCGAACTCGCCGGTGGTGTGCTGCTCCCAGGCTTCGGCCTCGGCGATCGTGGTGTGCGGATCCTCGGTGCCGACCAGCATGGTGATGGGGCAGTCGAGCCGGACACCGGTGGCCCGGGGGTGGGTCTCGATGGCCGTGTAGTCGCCCCGCACGGCGAAGAGGATCGAGGCCCTCAGGTGCTTGTTCTCCAGGTAGACGGGGTCGGTGCCGCCGACGGAGCGCAGCTCGTCGATGATGCCTTCGTCGTCACGGAGATGGACCGTTCCACCGCGCAGGAGCGAGGGCGGCGGGTAGCCGGAGACAAGCAGCCGGGCGGGCGGCGCGCCGGCGTCGTCCTGGTAGCGGCGGGCCACCTCGAAGGCGAGCACGGAGCCCATGCTGTGACCGAAGAAGACGGTGGGCCGGCCGTCCTCGCTGCGCCGCAGCGCCGCGTAGGTCAGGTCGGCGAGTTCGGCGAGAGTCTCGACGCAGCCCTCGGCACGCCGGTCCTGCCGTCCCGGGTACTGGACGGTGAGCACATCCAGTTCCGGTGAGAGAGCTTCCGACAGTGCGTGGAAGTAGCTCGCCGAACCCCCGGCGTGCGGGAAGCAGACGATGCGGAACTCACTGTCGTCGTTGGGGTGGAAGCGGTGTATCCACTGACCGTCGAACGTGCCTGACTCTGTCATGCCCAATCCTTCTGTCTCTGTGCTGAATTCGGTCCGCTGCGCAGGAGCGGTTCGAGCGCGACGGAACTGGACGGGAAGGAGCCGGTCATCCGGACAACGCGAGGCTCCCTGCGTGTCCCGCCGAAGGGACACGAGGCCCGGCCCGCACGGATGCCGCGATGCATCGGTGCACGCCGGCCAAGGGGGCGTACCGATACGGTTCTTCGTGCCGATCCATGGTGGCGACACGGTCGGCGGAATTTCAACCGTGTCCGGAGTCGGGGCTCCCCTGCGGGTGCCGCCGACGCGTGCCGGCGACCGAAGCGATTCACGCCGGGAAACGGACGGGGCGGCATCGCGGTGCGTCAGGACTTGGCGCGGATGATGTCGATGTTGCCGTACCGGGTGCGGGCGCGGACCTTGACGGAGCTCTCGCTGTTGGCCGGGGCCTCGGAGGAGGGGAGCATGTTGCGTACCTGGCCGGAGCTGGAGGTGGCGTCGAGCCAGGCGGCGGTGCCCTCGCGGATACCGATCTCGATGGCGCCGTACGAGGTCTCCAACTGGACGTTGCCCTGGACCACTTCACCCACCCGCAGGCTGCCGTGCGCGGTGGTGGCGGTGACCGAGTCCCTGGCGTGCGCGATGTCGATGTCGCCGCTGGCGCCCTTCACCCGCAGCTCGCCGAGGACCGAGCCGACGGTCGTGGTGCCATGCGAGTTCTTCAGGACGGCAGGTCCCTCGACGGTGCCGACGCGGACGCTGCCGGTGCTGGTGGTGATCTCGGCGGAGCCCTCGACCCGCTCCACGGTGACCGCGCCGTGCGAAGCGGTCAGCCGCAGCGGCCCGGTCTCCTCCAGACGGACGTCACCGGCCGAGTTCTTCACCTTGACCTCGCCGAGCCGGCCCTCGCCGCTGATCTGGGCCCAGGAGCCGGTCAGGTCGATGTCCGAGCCGGTGGGCAGTCCGACCGTCACGTCCACGACGCCGGGGCGGCGCAGCGCGTTGCGCGGCTTGGGCGTCTTCACGATCAAGGTGCCGCCGGCGTAGGTGACCTCGGTCTCCTTGGCGGCGCGGACGTCCAGGCTCTTGCTCGGGTCACGGGGCTGCACCTCGACGGTCGTGTCGAGCCGGTTCCCGGCGGAGAACCGGATGGAACCGGCCTCCACATGCGCGGTGACGGAGATCGCTTCGGGCGTGTCGAAAGAAGGCATGGCTGTCCCGTCCTCGTGAGTCGTTGCGGCGTCCCCGCTGGTGGGACGTGAAGGGAATGACGAGTGGTGCGAGCGAGATGGCGCGGGCGAAAGGGGCGGGGCGGCCCAGTCAGCGCACCCAGCCCGTGATGCTCTGCCCGGCCGACTGGATCTGGGTCCGGGCCTGCTCCGTCGTACGCGGCCGGTTGCCGCCCTCGACCGCGGCCGACACCGCACGCACCAGCCACGCGTTGACCGACAGGCCCTCACGGCCCGCGGCCTCCTCGGCGCGCGCCTTGAGAGGGGCCGGCAGCCGAAGATTGACGCGAGCGGTGCCGCCCTCCTCCCCTTCGGCCAGGCCCGCAGCCGGGGCCATGACTGGCTCGACCGGCATGGTCGCAGCCTCCATGGGGCCCTCCGCGGGCGGCAGCATCACCACGAAGTCGGGGTCGAGGCCCCGCAGCCGTACATCGACCGAACCGGGTGCGAGCTCCCGGGTGACCTCCCCCATCGCGGCGGACAGCACATTGAGCATCGTCAGCCGGGTCGCCGACTCGAGGGGAGCCGTCAGCCGCTCGGCCAGCTCGCGTGCATCTTGTCCGCCGGCCTCGGCGGCCACCGCGAGTTCACGGCGAAGCGAGTCGACATACGGGGTGAGGTCCATGACGTCATCATGGCACCACAGTGGCGCCATGCGCAAGTCCGAATGACGCCTCGTATGAGGTGAGCGCAGGCCGGGCGTTGTTTCCGGGCTGGCGCCATGGGGCGTTCGCCCCCGTCGTGAGAGGGGGAGCGGCGCTGATCACGCGCCTTCAGCTGCCTGTTCGTGGCTCCAGGCGTGAGCCCCGGTCGACTCGCCGCTGAAGTGCGCAACGGGCGCGTACGCGGAGAGGTCGTCCGACCTGCCGATTTACCGCCCCTTCTGCGTCGTGGCACCACTTCGAACATCAGTGGCACCGCTTCGGGCTCGTGTTGGTGCCAAATGTGTGCCATCATGGCATCATCGGTGGTGCGCCATTCGGCTTCCGAGGCCGGGATGCGCGTTTTCGCGGGATGACTGATCGAAGAGGTGGGGACGATGGAGACAGCACAGAGTCAGCAGCACGCGGCACCTGGCGCCTTCGTCGCCTTCGCTCGCTTCGTGCTCTGCGGCGGCGGAGTGGGACTCGCGTCCAGCTTCGCCGTGGCGGCCCTGGCCTCCTGCGTTCCATGGGCCCTGGCCAACGCCGCGGTCACCGTGGCTTCCACGCTTCTCGCCACCGAGCTGCACGCCCGCTTCACCTTCCGCGCAGGCAGTCGCGCGACCTGGCGCCAGCACGCACAGTCGACCGGCTCTGCCGCAGCCGCGTACGCGGTGACCTGCGCGGCCATGCTCGTCCTGCAACTGCTGGTGGCGGCGCCCGGCGCGGTGGTCGAGCAGGTCGTCTACCTGTCCGCCTCCGCCCTCACCGGCATCGTGCGGTTCGCAGTGCTGCGCCTCGTCGTCTTCGCGCGGAACCGTCCGCGGACCGCGGCCACCACCCGCACCACCCTTCCCGCGCCCGCGGCCGTGGCCCGTGCCACGGCACCGGCCGACCCGGCGGTTCTCTGCCACGCCGCCTGACCGCTTCGCCACGCGGATCGCGGCCGAGAACTCCGTCCCGCACCGGCCCGACGCCGAGCCGGGCCCAACAGATGTGAAGGAGCAACAACATGCCCATCAACCTTTCTGACCAGGTGCAGGACCATGCGCAGGACCAGGTGCAGGATCGCCCGGAGCTGTGGAGGGCGATCGAGGAGATCGCCGAGTCGGGCTTCGTCGGGGTGCAGCTGCGGGTGAACGACGAGCAAGGCGAGTGGGTCGGCAGCGCCGGGACCCGTGAGCTGGGCCGGAGCGCCAAGCCGCCGGCCGACGGTCACTTCCGTACCGGCAGCACGACCAAGAACTTCATCGCGACCACGGTGCTCATGCTGGTGGCCGAGGGCAGGATCGGCCTGGACGCCCCGGTCGACGCCTACCTGACCGAGTTCGGGCTCGACCGGCGCATCACGGTGCGGATGCTGCTGCAGCACACCAGCGGGATCTTCAACCACACCGGCGAGCTCTACGAGGACGGCACGATCGTGCTGGGCGTCCCCTGGCAGGGCAAGGAGTGGGTGGACAACCGATTCCACACGTACCTGCCCGAAGAGCTGGTACGGCTGTCGCTGTCCAAGCCGGCGCGGTTCGAACCCGGGACGGGCTGGAGCTACGCCAACACCAACTACGTACTGGCCCGGCTGGTGATCGAGAGGGTCACCGGCCGCTCGTTCGCCGAGGAGTTGCAGCGGCTGATCCTTGGGCCGCTGGGGATGACCGGCACCGTGGCGCCGGGCGCCTCGTCGGACATTCCCGAGCCGCACAACCACGGCTACTACCGCTACGAAGACGCCGGGCAGGAGAAGACGATCGATGTCACCCGGCACAACCCCACCTGGGTATCGGCCGGTGGCGACATGATCTCGACCACCCAGGACCTGCACACGTACTTCTCCGCGCTGATGGGCGGCAAGCTTCTGCCGGCCGCGCTGCTGGCCGAGATGCGCAGGCCGGAGGCCACGTTCGGCTACGGCCTGGGGGTGTTCGCGCAGGACATGGGACCGGGCGGCGGTACCGTCTTCCACCACAACGGCGCCACCATGGGCTCGGCGGCGCTGATGTACAGCACCGCCGACGGCAGCAAGACCCTGACTGCCGGACTGACCTATGTGGGCGATGCCGACCTGTCGATCGCACCGGCGTTCCAGGACGCCCAGCAGAAGCTCGTCAACGAGGTGTTCGGCGGCCGGCAGGCCGATCTGTCCCGGCCGGCGGCCTGAACATGGGTGACCCGTGCGCCTTGAGGTCAGGGGGTGCGGGGCAAGGCGGCCCAGGACACCGGAGTGCAGGGGATGCGGTCTCGGTGCCAGGTGGCACGGGACGGTTCGGCCGGGACCGGGCCGGAGCCGGCGGCCGCCTGGGCAAGGGCAAGGACGGCGGCGGTGACGGCGGCCAGCTCCTCCCGGGAGGGGGCGCCGCGCACGACGATGGCCATCGGCGTGCGGGTCCCCGCCGACACGACCGCCGCTGTGGACCTCCTGGTTTCTGTCGGTGTCATGGGGCTGCCTCCCACATGGGCGCTTCTCGGGGCCGGTCAGTAGCGGTAGTGGTCGGACTTGTACGGGCCGTCGACCTCGACACCGATGTACGAGGCCTGCTCGGGGCGGAGCGTCGTGAGCCTCACGCCGAGCGCGGCGAGGTGGAGACGGGCGACCTTCTCGTCGAGGTGCTTGGGCAGCACGTAGACATCGGTCGGGTACTCCTCGGGCTTGGTGAACAGCTCGATCTGGGCCAGCGTCTGGTCCGCGAACGAGTTGGACATCACGAACGACGGGTGGCCGGTCGCGTTGCCCAGGTTCAGCAGGCGGCCCTCGGACAGCACGATGAGGACCTTGCCGTCGGAGAACGTCCAGGTGTGGACCTGAGGCTTCACCTCGTCCTTGACGATCCCGTCGATCTTCGCCAGGCCGGCCATGTCGATCTCGTTGTCGAAGTGACCGATGTTCCCGACGATCGCCTGGTGCTTCATCCGGGCCATGTCGGCGGCCATGATGATGTCCTTGTTGCCCGTCGTCGTGACGAAGATGTCCGCCTGCTCCACGACGTCGTCGAGGGTGGCGACCTGGTAACCGTCCATCGCCGCCTGCAACGCGCAGATCGGGTCGATCTCCGTGATGATCACCCGGGCACCCTGCCCCCGCAGCGACTCCGCACAGCCCTTGCCCACATCGCCGTAACCACAGACAACGGCGGTCTTGCCACCGATCAGGACATCGGTGGCACGGTTGATGCCATCGATCAGCGAATGACGGCAGCCGTACTTGTTGTCGAACTTCGACTTCGTCACCGCGTCATTGACATTGATCGCCGGGAACAGAAGCGTGCCGTCACGGTGCATCTCGTACAACCGGTGCACACCCGTCGTGGTCTCCTCCGTCACACCACGGATCTCCGACGCCAGCGCCACCCAGTTGATCGAGGTGGCTCCCAGCAGTCGCAGAATCGCGCCGAGTTCGTCACTGTCGGCGGTCGACGGGTCGGGCACCGCGCCCGCCTTCTGGTACTCGACGCCCTTGTGGACGAGGAGGGTGGCGTCACCACCGTCGTCGAGAATCATGTTCGGGCCACCGGTGGGGGTGTTCGGCCAGGTCAGCGCCTGCTCCGTGCACCACCAGTACTCCTCCAACGACTCGCCCTTCCAGGCGAACACCGGGATGCCCGCGGCGGCGATCGCGGCGGCGGCGTGGTCCTGGGTGGAGAAGATGTTGCAGGAGGCCCAACGGACCTCGGCGCCGAGCGCGACCAGCGTCTCGATCAGCACAGCCGTCTGCACGGTCATGTGCAGCGAACCGGTGACACGGGCACCGGCCAGCGGCTGCGCCGCGGCGTACTCCTTGCGGATCGACATCAGGCCGGGCATCTCGTGCTCGGCCAGGGTGATCTCCTTGCGGCCGAAGGCTGCGAGGGACAGGTCCGCGACCTTGAAATCCGTGAAGCCGGTGGACACGGCGGACTCAGCAGGCATGAAGGCTCCTTGAGCTCTGTACGGCCCGGTGGATCTCCAGGGCCGCGGCGGATCGGTTGAGGGTGATGTAGTGGAGGCCGGGGGCGCCTTCGGCGAGGAGGCGCTCGGCCATCGCGGTGGCGTGGGCCACGCCGATGGCGTGTCCCCGGGCCGGGTCGTCGCGGACGGCTTCGAGGCGGTGGGCCAGGTCCTCCGGGAACGCCGCGTTGCTGAGCTGGGCGAAACGGCAGATCTGACGCACATCGGTGGCGGGCATGATCTCCGGGATGATGGGGATGCCGCACCCTGCCGCCGCCACCCGGTCGCGCAGCCGCAGGTAGTCCTCCACGTCGAAGAACATCTGCGTGATGGCGTAGTCGGCCCCGGCCCGGCACTTCGCCACGAAGTGCTCGATGTCGCTCTCCCAGTCGGCCGAGCGCGGGTGGCGCTCGGGGAAGGCCGCCACTCCGATGGTGAAATTCCCGAGCGAACGCACCAGTTCGACGAGTTCGTACGCGTACGTCAGCCCCCGGGGGTGCGGAGTCCAAGGGCCCCGGGGGTCGCCCGGCGGGTCGCCGCGCAGCACCAGGACGTCCCTGACCCCGGCGTCGGCGTACTGGCCGACGATGTGCCTCAGCTCGGCCACCGAGTGTCCGACGGCGGTGAGATGGGCGACCGGCCGCAGTGTCGTCTCCGTCGCGATGCGCTTGGTGATCTCCACCGTACGGTCCCGGGACGTGCCGCCCGCGCCGTACGTCACGGAGACGAAGTCCGGCGCCAGCGGCTCCACCCGGCGGATGGCGTCCCACAGCGTCTGCGTCCCGGCCTCGGTCTTGGGCGGGAAGAACTCGAAGGAGTACGTGGTCATGGCCGGGCTCCTCCTGCGTTGAAGTAGCTGGCTTCGGGGTGGTGGATGACGATGGCGTCGGTGGACTGCTCGGGGTGGAGCTGGAACTCCTCCGACAGGTGGACCCCGATGCGCTCGGGCTGGAGCAGGTCGGCGATCTTCGCCCGGTCCTCCAGGTCCGGGCAGGCCGGATAGCCCAGCGAGTAGCGGCAGCCCTGGTACTCGGTACGCAACATGGCCTGCAGCGACGCAGGATCGCCCGCCGCGATGCCCAGCTCGGAGCGGACCCGGGCGTGCCAGTACTCGGCGAGGGCTTCGGCGAGCTGGACGGAGAGGCCGTGCAGTTCGAGGTAGTCGCGGTAGGAGTTGGCTTCGAAGAGCTTGGCGGTCTCGCCGCCGATCTTCGAGCCGACGGTGACGACCTGGAGGCCGACCACGTCCACCTCACCCGACTCCTCCGAGCGGAAGAAGTCCGCCAGGCACAGCCGGCGGCCGCGGCGCTGGCGCGGGAAGGTGAACCGGGTGCGCTCGCTGCCCCGTTCGTCGAGGATGATCAGGTCGTCGCCCTTGGAGACACAGGGGTAATAGCCGTGGACGACGGCCGCTTCGAGCAGGTTGTCCGTACGCAGCCGGTCCAGCCACTTCCGCAGCCGTGGCTGCCCCTCGGTCTCGATGGTGTCGCCCTTGAGGCCCCATTGGCCCTTGAAGAGGGCGCCTTCGTCGAGCCAGGAGGCGTATTCCTTGAGCTGGATGCCCTTGACGACGCGGCTGCCCCAGAACGGCGGGGTGGGGACCGGGTTGGTGACGGCGACGTCGGAGCGGACTCCTTCCTCGGGTTCCTCGACCTCCAGCACGGCTGTGTCGCGCTTGGGTACCCGGCGCTGCTTCAGCTCGGGAAGGGTCGCGCCGGGGACGCCGCGTTTGACCGCGATGAGCGCGTCCATCAGGCGCAGGCCTTCGAAGGCGTCGCGGGCGTAGCGGACCTCGCCCTCGTAGATCTCGTGGAGGTCCTGTTCGACGTAGGCGCGGGTGAGGGCGGCGCCGCCGAGGATGACGGGGTAGTCGGCGGCGAGTTTGCGCTGGTTGAGCTCCTGGAGGTTCTCCTTCATGATCACGGTGGATTTGACCAGGAGGCCGGACATGCCGATGACGTCGGCGTTGTGTTCGTCGGCGGCTTCCAGGATCGCGGAGACGGGCTGTTTGATGCCGATGTTGACGACGTTGTAGCCGTTGTTCGACAGGATGATGTCGACGAGGTTCTTGCCGATGTCGTGGACGTCGCCGCGGACGGTGGCCAGGACGATGGTGCCCTTGCCCTCGGCGTCGGACTTCTCCATGTGGGGTTCCAGGTGGGCGACCGCGGTCTTCATGACCTCGGCGGACTGGAGGACGAACGGGAGCTGCATCTGGCCGGAGCCGAAGAGCTCGCCGACGACCTTCATGCCTTCCAGGAGGGTGTCGTTGACGATGTCGAGTGCGGGGCGGGTCTGCAGGGCCTCGTCGAGGTCTGCTTCCAGGCCCTTCTTCTCGCCGTCGATGATCCGGCGCTGGAGGCGCTCGTCGAGGGGCAGGGCGAGGAGTTCCTCGGCCTTGCCCTCCTTCATCGACTTCATGTTGACGCCCTCGAACAGTTCCATGAGCCGCTGCAAGGGGTCGTAGCCCTCGGCGCGCCGGTCGTGGATGAGGTCGTGGGCGACCTTGACCTGTTCCTCCTCCAGCCGGGCGATCGGCAGGATCTTCGAGGCGTGGACGATCGCGGAGTCGAGTCCGGCTTTGACGCACTCGTCGAGGAAGACGGAGTTCAGGACGACGCGGGCGGCCGGGTTGAGGCCGAAGGAGATGTTGGACAGGCCCAGTGTGGTCTGGACGTCGGGGTGGCGCTTCTTCAGCTCGCGGATCGCCTCGATGGTGGCGATGCCGTCCTTGCGGGATTCTTCCTGCCCGGTGCAGATGGTGAAGGTGAGGCAGTCGATGAGGATGTCCGACTCATTGATGCCCCAGTTGGCGGTGAGGTCCTGGATGAGGCGTTCCGCGATGGCGACCTTGTGCTCGACGGTGCGGGCCTGGCCCTCCTCGTCGATGGTCAGCGCGATCAGCGCGGCGCCGTGCTCGGCGGCGAGGCGGGTGACCTGGACGAAGCGGGACTCGGGGCCGTCGCCGTCCTCGTAGTTCACCGAGTTCAGGACCGCGCGCCCGCCGAGCTTCTCCAGACCGGCCCGCAGCACGGGCAGCTCGGTGGAGTCCAGCACGATCGGAAGCGTCGAGGCGGTGGCGAACCGGCCGGCCAGCTCCTTCATGTCGGCGACCCCGTCACGGCCCACGTAGTCGACGCAGAGGTCGAGCATGTGCGCGCCCTCACGGATCTGGTCGCGCGCCATCTCCACACAGTCGTCCCAGCGCGCCTCCAGCATCGCCTCCCGGAACTTCTTGGACCCGTTGGCGTTCGTCCGCTCACCGATCGCGAGATACGAGGTGTCCTGACGGAACGGCACCGTCTGGTAGAGCGAGGCGGCGCCGGGCTCGGGGCGCGGGTCGCGGACGGTGGGAGTGAGGTTGCGGGCCCGCTCGACGACCTGGCGCAGATGCTCGGGCGTCGTCCCGCAGCAGCCGCCGATCAGGGACAGGCCGTAGTCGCTCACGAAGGCTTCCTGCGCGTCCGCCAGCCCCTCCGGGCCGAGCGGGAAGTGCGCACCGTCCTTGGTCAGCACCGGCAGACCCGCGTTCGGCATGCACATCAGCGGCGTACGCGAGTGCCGGGCCAGATACCGCAGGTGCTCACTCATCTCGGCCGGGCCCGTCGAGCAGTTCAGCCCGATCAGGTCGATGCCCAGCGGCTCCAGGGCGGTCAGCGCGGCGCCGATCTCCGAGCCGAGCAGCATGACGCCGGTCGTCTCGAAGGCGAGCGAGCAGATCAGCGGCACGTCGATGCCCAGGGCGTCCATCGCCCGGCGCGCGCCGATGAGGCTGGACTTGGTCTGGAGCAGGTCCTGCGTGGTCTCCACGATCAGGGCGTCCGCGCCGCCGGCGAGGAGGCCCTCGGCGTTCTGCTGGTAGCCGTCGCGCAGCACGTCGTACGCGATGTGGCCGAGCGAGGGGAGTTTGGTGCCGGGCCCCACCGAGCCCAGGACCCAGCGCGGGCGGCCGTCCTTCGCGGTGAACTCGTCGGCGACCTCGCGGGCGATCCGGGCACCCGACTCGGACAGCTCGACGATCCGGTCCGCGATCTCGTACTCGTTCGCCGCCGAGTGGTTCGCGCCGAAGGTGTTCGTCTCCACGCAGTCCACACCGACCGCGAAGTACTCCTCGTGCACCGAGCGCACGATGTCGGGGCGCGTGACGTTCAGGATCTCGTTGCAGCCTTCGAGATTCTCGAAGTCCTCCAGCGTGGGGTCCTGCGCCTGGAGCATGGTGCCCATGGCACCGTCGGCCACCACCACACGGGTGGCGAGCGCCTCGCGGAGGGCTGCGATACGGGCCGGGGCGCTCATGCCGCGACGCCCGCGAGCGGCTGGTTGGCGAACCAGCCGGGACAGTCCATCGGACGGTCGGCGGCGATGGACCCGGTGACGGCGATGCGCACGTTCAACTCACCTTCAATGTCCAGGATTTCATGATCGGCGGGAGTGGTGCTGCGGGTGCCGCCCCGAGGGCGGTCACACTCCTGCCGCGCTGCGCAGGGCCTCGACGCGGTCGGTGCGCTCCCAGGTGAAGCCGGGGAGTTCGCGGCCGAAGTGGCCGTAGGCAGCGGTCTGGGCGTAGATCGGGCGGAGCAGGTCGAGGTCGCGGATGATCGCGGCCGGGCGGAGGTCGAAGACCTGCCGGATCGCTCGCTCGATGACGGCCTGGGCGACGAGAGCGGTGCCGAAGGTCTCGACGAACAAGCCGACCGGCTCGGCCTTGCCGATGGCGTACGCGACCTGCACCTCGCAGCGCGCGGCAAGGCCGGCGGCGACGACGTTCTTGGCGACCCAGCGCATGGCGTAGGCAGCCGAACGGTCGACCTTGGAGGGGTCCTTGCCGGAGAAGGCGCCGCCGCCGTGCCGGGCCATGCCGCCGTACGTATCGATGATGATCTTGCGGCCGGTCAGGCCGGCATCGCCCATCGGGCCACCGATCTCGAAGCGGCCGGTCGGGTTCACCAGAAGGCGGTATCCATCGGTCTCCACCTTGATGCCGTCGTCGGAGAGGTCGGCGAGGACCTTCTCCACGACGTGTTCGCGCAGGTCGGGGGTGAGCAGGCCGTCGAGGTCGATACCGGGGGCGTGCTGCGAGGAGATGACGACGGTGTCCAGGCGGACCGGGATGCTGCCCCGGTACTCGACAGTGACCTGGGTCTTGCCGTCGGGGCGCAGGTAGGGCACGGTGCCGTCCTTGCGGACCTCGGTGAGGCGGGCCGCGAGCCGGTGGGCCAGATGGATCGGGAGAGGCATCAGCGTCGGTGTCTCGTCGCTGGCATACCCGAACATGAGGCCCTGGTCGCCCGCGCCCTGTTGGTCGAGTTCATCGGCTTCGCCCCCGACCCGCTTCTCGTACGCGGTGTCGACGCCCTGCGCGATGTCCGGTGACTGGGCGCCGATGGACACCGACACCCCGCACGACGCGCCGTCGAAACCCTTGCCGGACGCGTCGTATCCGATCTCCAGGATCTTCTGCCGGACCAGGCTTGCGATATCGGCGTAGGCGGACGTGGTGACCTCGCCCGCGACGTGGACCTGTCCGGTAGTGATCAGGGTTTCCACCGCGACGCGGGAGGTGGGGTCCTGGCTCAGCAGGGCGTCGAGGATCGTGTCGCTGATCTGGTCGGCGATCTTGTCGGGGTGGCCCTCGGTCACCGATTCCGAAGTGAACAGACGTCCGGGCATCGTTGCGTCTCCTAGCGGTTTCGGCCTGTGCTCCCTGTCGATCGGGAACGAACGTAACCGCCTCCGCTAGAGGAACCCTGTAACCGCCCCTGCTGGAGGGACCTTCGGGCACCCGCCACAAGGGGCTCATCCCGGTCGCCGGCAGGCTCTCCAGCGCCTTGCGAGCAGTCGTCGAGGACGTAAGGGAATACTCGCGATAGCTCCGGGGGACTGTAAAAGCCCTCCGAAGCACCGAACTGCCCGTCGGTGTCCTCCATCCCCCCCCCGTGAGCGGCACCGGCGGGCCTTCTCGCCGCCCGCTGCCGGTTCGGCCGGGGTGTTTTACGCGCGGACACCCGGTCGGGGCCGGCACAGACGAAGGGACACAGCGACAGTGAACAGCACGTGGTTCCGACGCTTCACCACGGCCGAGGGCAACGGTCCCCGGCTCGTGTGCTTCCCGCACGCGGGGGGCTCAGCGACGGCGTACATGCAACTGGCACGTACGCTGCCCGCCCACTTCGACATGGTGGCCGTGCAGTACCCGGGACGTCAGGACCGTTACCGCGAGGCGCCCTTCACGTCCGTGGCCCCCCTCGTCGAGGCAGTGGCCGGTGAACTGGCCCGCGAACTGGCCGCGGACCCCGGACGGCCGTATGCCCTGTTCGGCCACAGCATGGGCGCGCTGGTCGCATTCGAGACGGCCCGACTGCTCGCCGGGAGTGAACTGCCCAGCCCCCAGCGGCTGTTCCTCTCCGGCCGGGGCGCGCCGGACGTCCGCGCCAAAATCCGCTACGACCTCTACGACGACGACGCCGTGCTGGCCCAGGTGCGCAGGCTGGGCGGCACCGATCAGGTCATGCTCGACAACCCCGACGTCCTGGAGATGGTGCTGCCGGCACTGCGCGCCGACTACCGGGCCCTCGGCGCGTACCGCTGGAACGGGGGAGCGCCGCTCGCCACTCCGATCACCGCCCTGATCGGGGACAGCGACCCGGTGGTGACGGTTGAGGAGGCTCGGACATGGCGGGAGCAGACCAGCGGCGACTTCGCTTTCAAGGTCTTCCCCGGCGGCCACTTCTACCTCACCGACCACGTCGACCAAGTCGCCGCGACCCTCGTCGAAGGGCTGCTCGCCGCCACGTCCGCCGCCTGACCGCACGTCCCTGTCGGGCTGTCAGTCATCCCGCACCACCCGAGGGGGCGTCGGCGCCCCCGCCACCCTGAGGCCCGGGAGTGGACGACCGGTGCAGACCACAAAGAACAGACCGCGATGCCTTTTCTCTGGGGCTACGCTGCGCCTGCCTACGCGTGAAGACGATGTGGCCCGGGGGTGGCGAACGGCCCAACGGCCGAGAGCCGAGACACTCAAGGGCCTGCCGACTGGCCCCAACTAGAGCCTCAATCAACTAACTTGGGCCACATTTCCACAGGTGAACCCAGCAATCTTCACATGCGTGGGCGGATCGTTATGCCGCACGCGGATGACCTGTTCCCAATCGAAGAAACCGTCTCAGCGGTTTGTTATAGTCCCAGGGACCTGCTTACCTTCCGATCCCCGACGGGAGCCCCTTAGCCGTGGCCACCTTCCTCTACAAACTGGGCCGCCTCGCCTTCCGACGGCGGGGGTTGATGACACTCCTCTGGGTGCTGGTCTTCGCCGGCGTCGGCTATGCCGCCTCCGCCGCCTCCGCCCCGCCGGCAGACACGTTCTCCATGCCCGGCACCGAATCCCAGAAGGCGTTCGACCTCCTCCGGAAGAAGTTCCCCGCCGCCAGTGCCGAGAGCGCCAGCGCCCGCGTAGTCATCCGCGCACCTCAGGGCCACAAGATCTCCGACCCCGAGACCAAGACCAAGGTCGAAGCCCTCGTCGCCGACCTCACGAAGGCCCCCGGCGTCATCGGCGCCACCAACCCCTACCAGGCCAGGACCGTCAGCAAGGACGGCACCACCGCCTACGCGGTCGCCACCTACAAGGACCAGGCCCCCAAGCTCGGCGACAAGCAGCACAACGGCCTCGACGCGGCCCTCGGCAGGGGCCGGGACAGCGGCCTCACCGTTGAAGCGGGTGGCGACGCCGTCAAGATCGATGCCAGTGCGGGCAGCGGCGAGCAGATCGGCATCCTGATCTCCGCACTCGTCCTGTTCCTCACCTTCGGCTCGCTCATCGCCGCCGGCATGCCCCTGCTCACCGCGCTGTTCGGCGTCGGCGTCGGCATCTCCGCGATCACCGCCCTCGGCTCCACGCTCGGCCTGTCCAGCACCACGTCCACGCTGGCGATGATGATCGGCATCGCCGTAGGCATCGACTACGCCCTCTTCATCATCTCCCGCTACCGCTCAGAGATCGCCGAGGGCCGTGAGCGCAGCGAAGCCGCCGGACGCGCCGTCGGCACCGCAGGCTCCGCCGTCGTCTTCGCCGGCCTCACCGTGATCATCGCGCTGGCGGGGCTCGCCGTCGTCAACATCCCGATGCTGACGAAGATGGGCATGGCGGCCGCCGGCACGGTCGCGATCGCGGTGCTCATCGCGCTCACCCTGGTCCCCGCGCTCCTCGGCTGGGCCCCTGTCCGGGTGCTGCGCCGCATCGAACGCAACCAGCACAAGGGCAAGCCGCTCTCGGCCCGCCAGCAGCGCAAGGCAGCCAAACTGGCCGCCCGCACCAAGCCCAACCTCGGTTCCCGCTGGGCCGGTTACGTCCTGCGCCACCCGGTGGCCGTGCTGCTGGTCGGCGTGGTGGGCCTCGGAGCCATGGCGGTTCCGGCGGCCGGCCTGGAGCTGGGGCTGCCCGGCGAGGGGACGATGGCTCCGAGCACCACCCAGCGCAAGGCGTACGACATGCTGTCGGAGTCCTTCGGCCCCGGCTTCAACGGCCCCTTGATGATCACCGTCTCCAGCAAGGACGCCAAGACCGCCGCCACCACGCTGGGCACCGACCTCGCCAAGCAGAACGGCGTCGAATCCGTTTCCCCGGCCAGCCCCAACGAGGCCAATGACACCTCCATCCTCAACGTCGTGCCGAAGACCGGCCCCACCGACTCCGAGACCGAGGACCTCGTCCACACACTGCGCGGTCTCGCCGGCGGCGAGGAGACCAGCACGGGCGCCACGGAGATCCTCGTGACCGGCCAGACGGCCATGTTCATCGACTTTTCCAAGACCCTCGACGACGCCCTCGTGCCCTACCTGGGTCTCGTGGTCGGCCTCGCCTTCCTGCTTCTGATGCTGGTCTTCCGCTCCGTGCTGGTCCCGCTGAAGGCGGCCCTCGGCTTCCTGCTGTCGGTCAGCGCGTCGCTCGGCGCGGTGGTCGCGATCTTCCAGTGGGGCTGGCTGAAGGACGCGTTCAGCGTCGAACAGGCCGGCCCGATCATGAGCACCATGCCGATCTTCATGATCGGTGTCGTATTCGGCCTGGCCATGGACTACGAGGTCTTCCTCGTCTCCCGGATGCGCGAGGCCTACGCCCACGGCGCGAGCCCCGACGAGGCGGTCGTCACCGGCTTCCGCCATGGCGGCCGGGTGGTCAGCGCAGCGGCCGTCATCATGGCCAGCGTCTTCTCGGGCTTCATCCTGGACGACAACAGCCTCGTCAAGATGATCGGCTTCGCCCTGGCGGCCGCCGTTCTCCTGGACGCGTTCGTGGTCCGAATGGCCATCATCCCGGCCCTGTTCGCCCTGCTCGGCAAGTCGGCGTGGTGGCTGCCGCGCTGGCTCGGCGCCATCCTGCCCAATGTCGACATCGAGGGGGAGAAGCTGGGCAAGTACCTGGCGTCGGCCCCCCTGACGTCCGGCAAGCGGCGTGAGCAGGAGTACGTCAGCTGACATACCGCGTCCATTGTGGTCTGCGGCCCCGCAGCAGATCCGCGACGACGACTTCACTATGGACTTGACCGGGTCCTTGAGCCGAGTGTGCGCTGTAACAACGCGCCGGGCTGACTTGCGTTAGCCCAACGAGCCGGTGGGCCGGCGGAAACGCTGCTGGGCGATACAGGCCCGCGGTGCGGGCCATGCCAGGCACCCGAGCCGCGTACGCGCGTCGGAGCCGCCCCACACGAAGGTGGAGCGGCTCCGAGTGCCGCTAGCGGTGTCAGACGAACAGTGGTTCGTGAGGCCCGCCGTCGCGGTAGTGGGCGCCGGGGTACGGGGCCTCGGTGGCGCTTGCGTCACCGAGGCTGCCTTGCCGCGCCCAGCTCCCGCCCGGGTGACGGCGGTGTGCCGCCATCCAGAACACGCAACCGTCGAGATGGCCCAGGGACGCGATGTCTGTCAGGTGCCTCGCCCTGGTGCGTGGACGCCGCATGTCCTCCCCCTACGGTCGTTGGGACCGGTCAGCTGCAGGGCACGTCCTCGTGGCACACCGCCGTAGTCTCCAGCTTGTCGAGCATCCGGATCTCGATCTTCTCCATTACGTCCACCTCCTTCGCTTCTGCTCGTCGCTTCTGCGTTTCTGTCCTGGCTCAGGCGCAGCGCGGGCAGCTCTGGGCAGTGGTCTCCAGGCGGTCCAGCGGCCGGATCTCGATCTTCTCCATCGCTTCGTTCACCTCCTTTCGCTTCGCTTTCGTGGACGGATGGGTCGCCCGGGGGCGGCACGCGAAGCGCGTGCCCCCGCGGGAGTCAATGGGCCCGGCGCAGACGCCGCTCGACGCGCGGTCCGTGCCGACGCCACCAGGCACGGGCCCAGACGGCCTGGGCGGTGCTCAGGGCGAGGACGACAAGCAGGCCGTCGAGCCTGGCGGTCGCGGAGGCCCCGGCGAACAGACGGCTCAGGGCGTCCACGACGAGGGAGACGGTGACCGGCAGCGTCAGGAACGCCGCAACCGACAGACACAGGGCCGTACCCACGACGAGGATCACGCTGTAGAAGCGGACCGCGCGCCGCTCGCGCCCTGACAAGCCCAGACTCGGGTCCTCAACGCCCCTGCGGCGCCAGGGGGATAGCAGGCGGGCCAGAATCCAGCGGGCGTACGCGGAGCCGTCGCGGTAGAGATTGGCGCAGCCGAACAAGTCCTGCATCACGAAGTAGACATCCGTCCGCATGAACACAAGGAGCTGCGGCGGGATCATCACAAGGGACAGCAGCACGAACGCGCCGAGAAGTCGGGCCACAGGGTCCGGCGGCCCGGCCGCGGCGAGGACGAGTACGCCTGTCGCAGCCGCACCGAGGTTCAGTGCCATCCCGGAGAGGTAGACCGTGACCCTGGTCCGCCGCTCCATCGCCCACACCCCACTCACGTCGGTCTGGGCGACCAGAAACTGCAGCCGAGTGCCCAGACTCATTCGCGAGGGCACCTCGACGGCGCGGGCCGTGGCCAGATGCGCGAACTCGTGCAGGAAGATCAACGCCCACGCCAGCGCCGCGTTCCCCAGGACAACCGCGCTACCGGAGGAGCTCCAGATCAGGTCGTCGTAGCGAGGCAGCAGCGCGGGCTCGGCGACCACCACGAGCATCGCGGCAACGGTGAGCAGCAGGACGGCCACACCGGTCAGCGGACTCAACATCCAACGCACATGGCCAGGTTCCAGCCACGGGAAGCTGGGCGTCGGGCGGCCCACATCCGGAAGCCGTACACCGTTGACGGCCGCGACGAACCCCAGCGAGGCCAAGGAGCCTACGAAGTCGGCGACGTCGACGTCCGCATCGAGGTCCCGGCGCAGCAGCCGGTGCGTCTCGGCGACCGTGTGTCCCGCTGACAGCAACAGCACGGCCCGGTGGGCGACGTCGGGGACGCTCACGAAGTCCCCGGTCACCACCCGTCCGATCACCCAGGTGCCATGGCCGTCGTCATGGGGCCGCATGCTCAGTTCGCGCAGGCTGATGCGGGTGTCACCGGTGACGGTCGGCGCCCCGGTCGTGTCGGTGCCGCTCACGCCGCCGCCCCGCAGACGGAACAGTCCGGCCGGGGCGTGCCGCCGTTGACGAACGGTTCGTCGAGCGCGACCAGGTTGATGGCGTACACCCGCCCCGAGGGCAGCTGCGGCACCCCGGTCAGCAGGGAGATGACGCCATGCGCGGCCAGGAGCCCGGACAGCCCCGCCGGCGCGGCGCCGACCGCGTTCGCGACCGGCCTGCTACGGCTCTTGGCATCGATGGTGTTCATGCCGATTCGGGCCGCCTGCTCCTCCTCCTCGAGCAGGACACACTCGCGGCAGGAACCCTCGCCCGGCCGGTAGACGCCGACCGAGACGAGCGGACCGTGGTAACCGGCGTCCACCCACGGCGTGTCGAGCGCCACGCAAGCACGGTTCGTCCAGTCCCGAAGCTCCGAGGGTCGGTCCGCCGAGAGCAGCAACACGTCGCAGGATGTGGCGAGTTCCGCCACATCCGCCTCGGTACGGATACGGGAGTGGCTACCGGTGACCGTGACGTCGGAGTTCAGTTGGCGCAGCCGCTCCACGGCCGCGTCGACCTTCCGCCGGCCGATGTCGTTCTCGGTGTACAAGGTCTGACGGTTGAGGTTGGACAACTCCACCTCGTCGAAGTCGACACAGTTCAGTGTGCCCACGCCGCTGGCCGCCAGCGCCATGGCCGCTGCCCCACCCGTGCCGCCAAGACCCACCACGGTCACCGTGGCCCGGAGCAGGGCCAGTTGAGGTTCCCAGACCGTCGCTCGCGGCGTCAGGTCCATCCAGCGGAAATACCGAAGGCTGCGGCTGTATCGCTCCAGGTCTCGGTCGGTCAGCTCCTCCGGTACGGCCGCGCCCGCGTCCTCAACATAGCCGGACCGTACGAATGCCTCCACGGCCCGACGCACGGCATCCACGGATTCTTCCGGGTGCAGCTCAAGAACCCGCGCCGCAACCTCATGCGGGCTGCGGGTGCCGTCCATGCTGCCCAGCAGCGTCCACACCGCTCCCGTAGGATCCTTCACCTCAGCCGCGACCCCGAAGGACACCCCGCCCAGGCGGATGCCCCCGTTCGCCAACCGATACGGAGCGTGTTCCGGCTTCACCCGCGGCCGCGCCATGCCGACGACATCGGCTGCGTCCCCGCGCGGAGCGCCGGATGTACGTGTGGTGACTCGCGACCGCATGGTTGTTTTCCCCTCGACGGTCCTGAAGGTGGTTCCCGACACCGCGGCTGCGGCGTCACATCCCAAGAGAACCGCAGGCCCCCCGAGGCCGGTACCTCAGACCTCTGAGGTACCGGCCCGCTTTATGGCTGTCGTGACAACATGAACTTTGCCCACTGTTCTGAGTGCGGACGCCGCCGAGCCGGAATGCTGAGGAGTCCGAGCCGAGTTTGTCGACAGCCTGGGAGAGTCACTCAGTGTGAAGCCGGGGGCCTCGCGGTGGGCTCCGGCCTCTTCAACGTGCTGCCGGCGGTAGACGACGACCAGAGCAACGAGCGCGCCGACTCCAGCGACCACCCCTACGAGCTCGTAACGCGATCATGAGCGGGGCACTTCGGGATCCTCGTGGGCTGCGCGCCGCGACGGGCGTGGCATCGTGTGCGGATGAGTCACGTGAACAACGCTGCCCGTTCCTCCGAAGGCGCCTGGGTCTTCGGTCTGGAGGAGATCCCCGCCGCTGACGTGAGCGAGGACGGCTCGATGCAGCAGGTCGCTCCCGTCTTCGGTAGGACTCTGATCAGGGCCCCCGAGGACACGCCACAGGCTTTGCGATGGGCAGCGGAGGAGTTCGTTGACCAGTGCGGGCCTGACTGGGCAGTCTCGTCTGTGCTTCTGCAATGGCTCAGGATCGAGGCCGGCGACGAGCTGCTCCTGGGCGTGGAAAGCTGCGTCCTGGAGCGCGTCTCCGACGATCAGATTCGCCTTCACGCCAACTACAACCAATGGGACGATCTGGTCGTCCCTGTCTCAGTTGTTCGACGCATGCTGGTCGACATGGCGCACTTCATCGTCACGGAGGCCGGCCACCCGCTGCCTGCCTGGCGCATCAGGCGACTGGGAGAGCGGGACTGGAGCCGCAGGCGCGATGCCGAGTAGGTCGACACGCGCGACCTTGACCCAATTCTTCCCATCGTGGTGATCACTCACTTGTCTTCTTGAGCCGCCGCCGGCAGATGAGGCTGAAGGCGAGGGAGACGAAGGCGTCGTGGAGTTCGGTGCGGCGTTTGAAGCGGTGAAGCAGGGCGAAGGTCTGCTCGACGACGTAGCGGAGTTTGCCCAGGCCCTTGATGTTGGGTGACCTCTTGCGGGAGATGACGGACAGGATCTGTCGGTGACGCAACTCGTCGCGGTGGGCACTGGAGTCGTAGCCCTTGTCACCGAGCAGGTCTTTTGGTCGTCGGCGGGGCCGGCGTCGGGGCGGCCCGCGATGGGCGGGATGCCGTCGACGAGGGCGAGGGTCTGGGTGACGTCATTGACATCGGCCGCGGTGGTGATGACTTTGAGTGGGGTGCCGCGTCCGTCGCAGATCAGGTGGTGTTTGCTGCCTGTCTTCTGCCGGTCGACTGGCGACGGGCCGGCGTCGGGCCCCCTTTTTCGCGCGGATGTGGGAGCCATCCCCGCACGCGCGCGACCAGTCGAGTTCGCCGGCCGCGTTCAGTTCGGCGAGCAGGATCCGGTGCAGTCGGTCGAAAACCCTTGCCTTCTGCCATCGGTCCAGGCGACGCCAGCACGTCTGCCCTGAGCCGAACCCCATCTCCAGCGGCAGCAGTTGCCAGGCTACGTCGTTGTAAAGGACGAACAGAATGCCCTGCAGACAGAGCCGGTCCGACACCGGCCGAGGCCCCGGTGACCGCTCCGGCCACGGCGGCAGCAACGGCTCTATCAGAGCCCACAACTCATCGTCCACGATCCACGGTCGAGTACCCACACCCTCACGAACGGCCGAATCGTCACACTGGTAACGCCCAAGCAGGACACTTCAACAAGATCGTGAGCCTTTTCCAACCTCACGTTGAGGTGTGTTGGGGGACAGAGGCTGCCTGGACCATCGTTGCGATGCCACCTGCCGGAGTGAGCGCGACCCGATCCGCTGCCTGCGCCTTCGATCCTCGCCGGCGTCTCGCCCCTGGCAGGCGGTGCCACCACTGTCGCCCAGGGTTCGCTCCGGATTCTGGATCGGGCCCCGCAGGCAGGCGCGTGGTGCCCCCGCAACGCGCCTTGCGAGAATGCTGCCTGCACGCATGTTCGATCGGGGGTGGGTTCGTTGGTCTGGTTCGCGGAGAGGTTCCTCTGGGACGGGGAGCGTCCTGAGTGGGCGTGGGTCCCATCGAAGTCCGTGGGGCCCATACGGTTTGGTCAGAGCAAGGAGGAAGTCTCAGCCGCTCTGGGCGAGCCGATCACGGGGTGGGGCGAGATGTATGCGCGTTGGTATCCCTTCTCCGGAGTTGGCATCGACACCTACTACGACCAGGAGTCCCAGACCTTGGCTGCAGTGGCTGTTGACGCCTGCCGGGGCCCCCAGGTCAGCCTCGACGGCACTCCTCTGGTTGGCCGGCTGCCCTCGGAACTCGAACCCTGGCTTGAGGAGACCGCGTCAACACTTGAGGATCCGACTCTGCCCGAGTATGTCGACGGGCTGCGCTTCGGGCCCCGCGGGGAGCCGTATCTCCTCAGTCTGGGATTGATCCTGCGCTGCCAGCAGAACGGTGACCACGCCCGCTGTCGCCCCGTGTTCCTTGCTCCTCAGTGGGCCATGCGAGGCCAGGAATGGATCGAGGACTTGGTTCCCGAGAGGGAGTGGCTGACGTATTGAACCGCTTCGTGACGGGTGGTTGGGTCTGCTGCCCCTGCGGCGGGCATGAAGAATGTTCCTGGTAGACGGGTTCCCGACCATGATCACCAGCCCGCCAGGAGCTTTCGCGTGCTTGTCTACCCGTCCGGCATTGATCTGTCCAGCCGCCCCCTGCAACACCTCTCCGGTCTTCTCGCAGGTCACCGCCGTCGGATCGGCTCCCGGTGGCGTCGCCTCACCTGTGGCCGGCAGTCCCTGCTCGTCCTGGCCCACCTGCGCTGCGGCGACACCTACGCCCGTCTCGCAGCGGGTTTCCGCGTCGGGATCGCGAGGTCTACCGGTACATACGCGAGGCCGTTGACCTCATGGCCGCTCTCGCGCCCACGCTAGAACGGGCCATGACAGATCGAATGTCCGACGACGCCCGTCTGGCCTCGTCCGGACACTGTCCGCGGACACGGACACTGTCGGGACACAAATGTCCGGACAGATGGTCGTGTCCGCGGACAGTGTCCGGACACGAACCCTGTATGCCGGGGACCCCCTGGTAGGACAGGGTGTTCGGACACGGTGTCCGGCCTCTGTACTACGTCATGGCCAGGCCGTACTACACCACCGAGTGCTGGTAATACCCCCGTATCCGACGCCCGTCGTCAGGCGTCGTCGAGGTACCTGATCAGTCGAAGCCACGGCAGTGTCCGGACAGCCCTCGAAGCCTCCTCGGTTGTCCGCCATCTCTCAGCACGGATGACAAGACCGCGGGCCGAATCTTCAGCGGCCTGTACGACCGCTATATCGACAGCGAGGTTGGAGAGCCTCCTTCCGAACGCATAGCGACCTACGTGGCTGCGTTGCTTGAGCGGTGGTGCGACCTCACCGAGGATGAGGAGGACGCCTCGCCCTGGTCAACCGGGCCGTTGATCCGCGAAGCCAGTGGTCCGCTGATCTACTTCCCCATGCGCTGGAGCATGGCCGAGGAGGCGTCCGCGTACGCGGCGGCCGTGGCGGGGTCCATGGACCTGGTCTGCTTCGACGTACAGCAGAACCGGCTCAGGCCGTGAGTGGGACAGCCAATCGGCGATAGCAGATGAAGGCTGCGGCTATGCCGACGAAGGCGAGGAAGTGCTCGGGCTTTCGTTCGTAGCGGCGGTGGAGGCGGCGGCAGCCGGACAGCCAGGAAACGGTTCGTTCGACGACCCATCGGTGGCGGCCGAGCCGTTGCGAGGACTCGATGCCTCTCCGGGCGATGCGATGGCGTATGCCGCGTCCGCGGAGCCATCGCCGCAGGTGGTCGTAGTCGTAGCCCTTGTCCGCATGCAGCTTCGCGGGGCGCCTGCGGCGCGGGCCGCGGCGGGAGCGGATGGGTGGGATGCCTCGGATGAGCGGTTCCAGGCCCTGGCTGTCGTGCATGTTGGCGCCGGAGATACCCAGCGACAGTGGCAGTCCGTTCCGGTCCGTGACCAGATGGATTTTCGATCCCAACTTGCCACGGTCGGTCGGATTCGGTCCCGTCAGAAGCCCCCTTTTGCCGCCCGGACGCTGACCGAGTCGATCGCGCACCGCGACCAGTCCAACCCACCCCGGGCCCCGAGCTCGTCCAGGACCACGCGGTGGAGCCGGGCCCAGACCCGGTCCGCGCTCCACTGGGCGAACCGCCGATAGACCGTCTGCCAGGCCGGCCCGAACACCGGTGGGAGCTGTCTCCGCGTACACCCCGAAGTGGCCACGAAGACGACCGCAGCCAGAACTTCACGGTCACCGGCCCGACGTCGGCCCCCGCCCTGCGGACGCCGCACCTCCGTGGGCGGCACCACTCGCTGGAACAACTCCCACAACTCATCCGGCACCAGCCGCTCAACCAGATCCGTCATGCACAGGCCAACGAGCGTGCACGCCATAAGAAACGAAGTCTTAAAGAGCGTTTTGTCCTGGCCAGGGCGTTTGATAACTGGCGCGATGTTGGCCGCTTTGGTCGGCCCGTGCCGGCGTGTGAGGATCCGCCTGTGGAGTGTGATGTGTGCGGGCGGTCGATGTGGCGGTGGCCGGTACCACCGACGGCCTGGGAAGAGGAGATCTGGTCCTGTTCCTGGTGCCATGCGGCCACCCATGTGGGCGGCGAGTGGTTCGAGATTTCGCGCCCGCCGTATCTGCCCCTGGGGATGCGCTGGGAGAAGGCTGTCGCGGATGGCCTTGCCTCTGGTGTCTCCCACGCGTTCGGCATCTTCGACAAGACGCTGTGCGGCATTCAGGAAGCCGGCATGTCACCGTCCGACTACTCGTGGCTGCCGGAACGGGGAGATGCGTGCGGCGCCTGTCGGGAAGCGGCGAGTCTCATCGATAGCCGCTGGCCGCGGTCGATGAGGAGTGAGGATGCGCGGGTCACCGTGGCCCGGCGGCTATGAGTCCTTCCAGTTCGGAGTCGACTCTCGGGTGAGCCTGCGGCTCATCAGGTCGATCATCGCGAGGTGGATCATCGCTTCGGAGCGATGGGGGTGGGTTTCGTAGTCGCGGGCGAGGCGGCGGTGGTGCATGAGCCATCCGAAGGTCCGCTCGACGACCCAGCGTCGCGGAATCACCTTGAAGCCCTTGTGAGCGGGGTCGCGGCGGGTGATTTCGACGTCGATGCCGAGGCGGGCGCCGTGGTCGATGACCTTGGTGCGGTAGCCCGTGTCGGCCCACGCCTTCGTGACACGCGGATGGTCTGCGGCGATGCTCGAGAGAACCTGAATGCCGCCGACGTTGTCGGAAACGTTGGCGGCTGTGACCAGCACGGCCAGGAGGAGGCCGAGCGTGTCGACGCCGATGTGCCGTTTGCGGCCCGCGATCTTCTTGCCCGCGTCGATGCCCTGGTCGGCCGCGGGCACATTGGCCGAGGTCTTGATGCTTTGGGCGTCCAGGACGCAGGCGCTCGGATCGGCGTCACGGCCTTCGGCCTCCCGGACCAGTCGCCGCAGGAGACCGTTGAGCTGGTCGAAGACCTCGTCCTTCTGCCAGGCGGCGAAGTACCCGTAAACCGTCTCCCATGGGGCGAAGTCGTGCGGCAGGTACCGCCAGGGGATCCCGGTCCGGTCGACGTAGAGGATGGCGTCCATGATCCGGCGCAGATCGTGTTCGGGCGGTCGGCCGATGTCCAGTCCCTTTCCTCTTCGCTCGGCCCGCCAGGCTGTCAGAGTTGGTTCCAGCAGTTGCCAACGGGCATCGGACAGGTCACTCGGATAGGGCCGCTGCTTACGAGGCATGTTTCTGTAGTACCGATGGCCGCCGCCCTGCCACAGGGCGCAAACCGGTGCGAACGGGGGCGCGTTGGGATCAGACAGGAGCGAAGGGACCGAAACGGGCCCTCGAAAGCCGTCATCCGCCTCACCTGTCACAAACACGTCTACTGCCCCAGCCGACCCGAAGCGGTCCGTTAACTAAACGGCAATGAAGCACCCCTGTAGGGACAAAACGCTCTTTTAGAGGGCGTTTCATTTGGTGGCTTTCGGGTTGCCAGCCGATACGTACAGAGCCAGTTGATGCAGCCGTTGGTAGTAGCGGAGCCCTCTGGCTCGGTGAGCAACGGCAGGACCTGGTCCAGGTCCTCGATGCAGTCGCGGAGAGTCCCGAGGCGCTTCGTGTCGAGAGCCCCGCCGTTGTTCAACCAGACGGACACGCACCCGGCGATGTCTGCGTCGAGCAGGACCATGTCGGTGCCTGCCAGTTCCGCGCCACGTAGCGTGGCGGGGAAACGCGCGGCCAGGTGCTCCTGCCACAGGCAGGCAGCGGCGGCTTCAGGCTCCGCAGTTCTCTTCACACACCTCATCATCGTGCAGTGTCCTCCCGGCGGAGCGTTCTCGGCCTCCCGAGTCGGCGGTGACAGATGAGGGTCGCAGCTATGCCGACGAAGGCGAGGAAGTGCTCGGGCTTGCGTTCGTAGCGGCGGTGGAGGCGTCTGCAACCGGCCAGCCAGGAAACGGTTCGTTCGACGACCCAGCGGTGCCGGCCAGGGCCTCGGCAAAGTGGTGCTTCGTCCGGATTGGTGATCATGCGATCCCGAGGAGAGTGAGGGGCCGGTGGGGCTTCTCGCGTTGCGTCGCAGGTCGGCGGCGATGTTTCTCGGGTACTCACCGCAGTCGTTCTGGGGGCTGTGGCTTCCGGGGCTGGATGGGGATGCTCCGGAAGCCACAGCATGGGCGGCACCGCCCGTGACGCGGCGAAGGCTGGCGCCCCGCGCGCCCTGACGGTCACCGATACGATCGATGCGTTCCGCCAGTCACCACCGTTGCCCGCGAAACCCGTCCCCCGCCGCACGGACGCTCTCCCTGGTACGGCGGCCGTTACAACCGCCTCCCCCACTGCTTCTGCGGCGGAGCGATCCTGTGCACCTGCGCTTCCGAGGTCGTCACCTTCTCGGACAACGTCGGTGGGCTCAGCTCCGGAATTCTCACTGGTGACGGGCCCTGCCCCGGAGTCCGTTGACCACCAGTCCGAAGGTGGCTGCGGCGATGACCGCAGCGGCGACGGCGGGTAGGGCCCCGGCTTGCCAGTTGTCGAGTACTGCCCCGCCGAGCGTCGCCCCGGTGGCGATACCGAGGTTGAGTACGGTGATGCCGATCGCCCCGGAGGCGGCCTCCCGACCGGGGGAGGCGATCCGTAGCAGGTGCATCTGGAAGACCGGTGGCAGCAACCCGATGAGTACGCCCCAGCCTGCGATCACCACGACTGCCACGGAGAGATGGAGATCGAGTAGGAGCAGTGAGGCGGCGCTGCCGGCGAAGGCGGCACTGACCCAGCTGAGCGCCTGCCGCGGGAACCGGTCGGAGAGTGATCCGGCCCCGATGGTGCCGACCACCCCGGCCGCTCCGAAGACGAACAGCAGTATGCCGCTGGTGGCGTTTTCGTAACCGCCGAACTGTTTGAGCAGCGGTGCGATGTACGTGTAGAGCAGGAAGTGGCCGGTGATGACGAGCCCTCCGGCCAGCGCGACGCCGAGTACGGTCCACAGTGCCGGGTCTCGGCCTTCCTGCCGCACGGCTGGCTGGGGCGCGTCTGAAAGCGGCAGGGAACGGATACCCAGGGCCGCCAGCGCGAGCAGCGCCGCCAATGCGCCGAAGGAGACCCGCCACCCGAGCGCGACGCCGGCGGTAGCGCCGAGCGGAATGCCGACGATGCTGGCCATCGCGGGACCGGCCAGCACGACCGAGACGGCCCGGCCGGTCCGCGCCGGCGGGACGAGTGTGGCCACCGTTGGCACGAGCAGCGACCAGAAGAGGCCGTGCGCGGCAGCAGCGGTGATACGGCTGGTGAGCGCCCACCCGTACGAGGGGGCGAGTGCGGTGCCGGTGGTCGCGAGGGCGAGTAGCAGCAGAATGAGGGTGAAGAGCCGTCGGCGCGGTACCCGTGCGGTCAGCCGGGTCAGCGGGACGCTGGCTACGGCGATCGTCAGTGCCCATGCGCCGACCAGTCCGCCGGCGGTCGCGGGTGTGATGTCCAGGCCGTCGCTGAGCTGCAGCAGCATGCTCGCGGGCAGCAGTTCGGTGGTGACAGTGGCGAAGGCCGCGCCCGAGAGAAGGAGCAGTGCTCCCCAGGGCAACCTGGGCGGCGCTTCCGCAGCAATTTCGGTGGGTTGAGTACTCATGGTCGGTACCGTAAAGTCTCTCATTCATGTGAGAGTCAAGGAGCGGTTCATGAGGATCGGTGAGCTGTCCAAGCGCACCCGGATTCCGATCCGGATGCTGCGGTACTACGAGGAGCGGGGGCTGTTGAGGCCGGAGCGCGCACCGAGCGGCTACCGGCACTATCAGGAGGCGGACGTCGAACAGGCAACGCTGGTGAGCAGCCTGGTCAGATCAGGGCTGCCGACCAGACTGATCCTGCCGCTGCTCCAGAAGAACCAACTGAACCAGGTGGACGGGGACGAAGCAGACGACGGAGACGACCTGGTCGCACTGTTCGACGCCGAATTCGCCCGCCTCGACAGCCAGGTCAAATGCCTGAGCTTCAGCCGGAACGCCGTCCAGAAGCACCTGCGACGCCTCCGCACCAACCGGGTCAATCAAGAATCAACGGTCGCCTGAGCCGCTCAACCACCGTGCGCACAGCGGATGGTGGCTTCGAGGTGCTCAGATTGTCGGCCTTCCGCCTCATGCAGAATGCCGCCGGCCAACGCCCGGGCAAGCACGCGTGGTCCGGTGAAGGTGCTGGGCGTCCTCGACCACCACGGGCAGTTGAGCTTCATAGCCCTGCAACCCGCCGGCCATGACAGCGTCGCGGCCGGATCCACTGCGGCCGGCAACTCTCGATCCAGAAGTTGAACACGCGAAGATCCTCTCGGGGCGTCGCAAGTCCCGAACGTCCCTCGTTGCCGCCAGCCGTGTCAGGGTGGACAGAACCGACGCAGGCACCGAATTCCATGATCATGTGAGTGTCGAGTTCCCATGACCCCTGCGGAAGACCGTGCCTGCACCTGCATCCGCCCTGATCCCTCCCATCCTTGGCCAGTTCCGTGGTCAGCCTCCTCTGCAGCCGGCCGAGCATCCTGGCCTGCTGGAACGTCTGGCCGAGGTCCCCGATCCGCGAGCCGCTCGCGGGATACGGCACGCTCTCGGCTACGTCCTGGCGCTGGCCGCCGCGGCCGTGCTGACCGGAGCGACCTCGCTCCTGGCGATCAGCGAATGGGCTGCCGACGCGCCGCAGACAGTGCGGGCCGCCCTCGGCGCCCCGCACGACGTGCTGACCGGGCACCACCCAGTGCCCGGAGAGGCAACCCTGCGCCGGGTACTCTCCCGCGTCGACGGCGACGCCCTCGATCAGGCCGTCGGACGCTGGCTCGCCGACCGCCACCACGCATCACAACAGGCCAATGGTCTGCGGGGAATCGCCGTCGACGGCAAGAGCCTGCGCGGAGCCGCCCGCGCAGGAGGGCGCAAGATCCACCTTCTCGCCGCGCTCGACCACACCAGCGGCCTGGTCCTGGCCCAGCTCGACGTCGGCGAGAAGACGAACGAGATCACCCGCTTCCAACCGCTCCTGGACACCATCGGCGACCTCACGGATGCAGTGGTCACCAGCGACGCACTCCATACCCAGCACGAGCACGCCGCCTACCTGACCGGACGCTCGGCGCACTACATCGTGATCGCCAAGGGGAACCAGAAGAAGCTCCGCAAGCAGCTCGCAGCCCTTCCCTGGAAGCAGATCCCGCTGCAGGACCGCACCCGCGCCACCAGTCACGGCCGCAGCGAGATCAGACGCATCAAGGTCTGCACCGTGAACAACCTCCAGTTCCCCGGCGCCCAACAGGCCATCCAACTCAAACGCCACCGCGTGCACCGCAAGACCGGGAAGACCACCCTGCACACCGTCTACGCGGTCACCAGCCTGACTGCAGAGCGGGCAACGCCCGCCCAACTGGCGACCCTGATCCGCGGACACTGGTCAGTCGAATCGCTACACCACGTCCGGGACACCACCTTCACCGAGGACGCCTCCCAGCTACGGACCGGCAATGCACCCCGCGCGATGGCCACCTGGCGCAACCTCGCCATCGGCGCACTCCGCCTCGCCGGCACCACCAACATCGCCGCCGACCTGCGACACAACGCGAGAAGCCCCCACCGGCCCCTCGCTCTCCTCGGAATCGCATGATCACCAATCCGGACGAAGCACCACTTTGCCGAGACCCTGGCTCCGCCCCCGGCCCGTTGTCCTGCCAGACGCATCTTGCTCGCGCCGGTGCGCCGGGTTCAGCTGCTTGCTTGTGGTTCCTCGCCGTTGGTTCGCGTGTCGTCGAAGTGTTCGGCCGGGGTTGTCGGCAGCTGCTTCTTGGCGGGCCTGGGCCGGTTGAGGAAGCGGCGGGTGATGGCGGTGGTGAGGGCCGCCAGAGCGGCGGTGGGGAATCCGGACAGCAGACCGTGGGCGATCTCTTGGCATACCTGGTGCAGCATCGTGCGTGCCTCCTTGGTGGACGCGGAAAAGGGCAACGCACACAGATCAGCCCGGGTGAGGGCGCAGCCGCCGCAGAGTGAGCTGCCTTGCAGATGCTTGCTCCGGTCTTGAAGAAGTCCGTGGTCAGGAGGGTGCAACCTTCTAGGATCGGCTCAAGACTGCGGGAGATTGAGGGGGCTTTCATGGCGGGGCCGGCAGGGGTACGGACTGAAGAGCAGCTCATGCGCCAGCTTCGGCAGCTTGTTGAACACAGTCGGATCGCGGTCCAACAGCTGGCCCGGTCCGCCGGGGTATCGGAGAACACCATCCGGGCCATGGCACGGGATGGCGCCCCGTTCCCGCAGCAGAGCACCCTGGAAGCTGTGGTCAAGGCCTGCGGCGAGGACCCGAAACCCTGGATGGACGCCTGGCATAGGGCCAGCGACGCTCGTCCCCGGCCCGAACGGAACGGCGGCTCAAAGTCAGCCCAGCTGCAGATCGACGAACTCACCAAGGTTGTGGGTCAGCTGGTCGAGCAGGTGGCGCTGCTGACCGCGAAGCAGGATGCCGTCGTCGACGAGGCCCAGAACCAGCAGGCGCGCAGTGAACGGGCGTACCACCGGCTTCTCGTGAACCTGCCCGAGGCCCGCTTCACTCCAACTAAGTGGGTACGGAAGTCCGCCACAGCCTCGACCGTGTGCTGGATCCCGGAGCAGCCGGCCTACGACTCGCGCTACGTAGATATCGCTCTGGAAGGGCTGAGCGCCATGACCTCGAAACAGAAGTCGCTGCCGAAGCTCCGGACCATCCTTAGCTCGGTCACCCTCAACATCAACGTGGCCGAGGAACGTGTGCTCGACATCGGCGAAGACCCGTCGGACGACTATCCGGCCGTCCCCCGGACCCAGGTCGACGGGTACCTCAGGGAGATGAATAGGTGCCTGCTCAGCTACTTCGCAGAGCTGGCCGAGGGGCCTTCCCCTGAAGCGCCGTGACGAGAGCATCAGGCGATCTCCGCGTGGGTCAGGGTGCCGCGGGCCCTTGCGATCCAGCGAAGCCTGCGAATGCGCTGTGACGTGCGTCACTGAAACATTTGAGGCGTAACCCCCCATAACTAAGGCATCGGCAGGACTTGTGCCGCGTGCCCGTACCTGTGCCCGGCGCCCCATTCGATACCTGCACGGCTTGTAAAAGGCCAGTTCAGGCATTGAATGGGGTGCTTCTGCGTGTCCATGTTGAGCTGGGCTTGCGGGGCTTACCCCTCGCCGCCTCAAAGTCCTCACCACAGCCCCGTCGTGCGGTCCGTGCCGATGCCCGGATCGCCAGGGGGTGTGAAGAGCCGTGACGCCGGCTGTCAAGGGTTCGCGAATCCGCTGGAACAGCCCCTGCCCGGGGGCTGGATCGGATTTTCGCGAGAACTCGATGGTGGGCTCCGGATCGCGGACTGTGGCCCCGCGCTCAACCCGAGCGCACCGCTCAGAAGGAGATTCCCGTGTCCTCGCTCGCCCTGCTCGTCGTGCTGCTCCTGGTTCTCGTCGTCGTCCTGGTGGTGGGTGCCGCGGCCTACCTGGTCCACCGTCACCCGGTTCTGGAAGCACCGGTATTTGTGGCGATCGGTGCCGCCGGTCTGCTCGCGGCCTGCATCGTCCCGATTGCTGTCCGGTGACCGGGCGGCACTCACCACGCCTGCGGTACTCACCATGGGCAACTCACCACGGCTGCCCGCATCACCACGGTGGCGCCGGCAGTCGGCTGCACCGCGGCCGCGAGCAGTTGCACGAACCCGTGGACGCTGTCCGGCGTGGCGTCGGCGTTCACTGCTGTGACATGGGCGGTGACAACGTCGGTGACCCCGCCCATGGGCTGGTCTGTGACGTCAGCCGCGGGCCTCCACGGCGAAATTGCAGGTCATGCCCCGGTTTTGGTCTGGTGAGTGGCCGGACTTCCCTCGTATGCCGTCTGTTCTCCCGGATGAGGATTGGGGAGGAGTGGGGGCGGGGCGGCTGCCTCCGGGAGTCGGGGCGCCGCTGCGCTGGCCGTGGGAGGGGCCGCGTCGGCCAGCAGGCCGCCGCGTGGAGGGCCGGGGGAGCCCGGACGGCCCGGAGGCTCAGCTGAGGCAGATGCCGTTTACGCGATCGGCTCCAAGGCGAATTTGACGTTGTCACCGCTGGCTACCGCTGTGTGGCAGCCGCCGTTCGTGATCAGCGTCCCGTTGACGTAGATGTTCCATTGGTGAGTGCTGTCTGCCTCGTCGACATCGATGGCGGTCACGATGAAGTCCTTGAGACCTTCGTCGTAGTTGCTCTGCACGTTGAACTCGAACTTGTCGGAGGCGTCGATCAGGGCAGTGATCGGCGTCGAGCTGTTGGAGCCTGCGTCGCAGAGGGTGCCGTCGAAGACGGGCCGGGGCCCGGTGGTGATGGGGATAGTGCCTGTGAAGTCCCTCCCGGCGATGTCGAGGGTGACCTGCGTGCTCTGGGCTGTGGCCGGCGAAGCCGCCCCGCAGGTGAGGGCGAAGGCGAGGGCGGCCGCCCCGAGGGCGGACTTGCGGAGCAGGAACGGTGACGTCATGCGAAGACTCCCGATGAAGACGAACGTGATCAACGGGCCAACGAACGCGCATCGCATAGGTTGCGTCAGGCGCGCCGCCGGGTCAGAGATGGGACTGGTCGGCCTGATCATTCTCAAGCCCACCGCTGGGGATGAGGCGTAGAAGCCGAGCGCCGAGGGTTCAGAAACAGGTACTCAGCAAATTTGACGTATTGTCAGTGAAGGGTCAGAGGAATTGTTGCAACTCCTCGAATTCCCTATACGCCCCTGGCTGCCCGTCAGGGGAATATGGGTTGAGTCCCGGAATGAGGTTGACGGAAGATCAGTTCTTCGACAGGACTCCACGAAGGGTGCGGCGTCCGAGGCAGCACTTGGTTTTACCAGTCTCTACCCTGGTGCATCACTGATGCACCAGGGGACTGGGAGGGGTTCAGCCGGGGGAGTCGATACGGGAAGGTGAGAGCCGGCTGAGGTCGGCCCCTTCAGGACGGCAGGAGCCGACGACTCGTCGAGCCGCCGTACCAGCAGGGGGCTGGTGTGAGCATCAGCTACCATCTGACGAGAGGGCATGACGAACCCTCAGCGATTCCCGGTAGTGCATGAATTCCGGAGGAATTCATTTTGCAATTCCGGAGGAATTGCATAAACCCGTAGGGTTTATCGTCTTTACGCCCCGTAGGGGCGTGCGTCGTTCCTCCGGGCGAGCATCAGCGTGCTTCGTTCGGAC